>NZ_OSDX01000052.1:0-30141 GCF_900382755.1 Vibrio sp. Evd11 | reverse complement strand
GATCTTCCTACAGAGGACTTTCACCTCATTAGTTCATGCCCATGCTGGGCGTACACAAAACGAAATAAGGGAGCCTCAGGCTCCTTTTTTCGTATGAGCCCTTTGACAATAAACACAGCTCCAAGATGGTAGCAAACTCACAAACCAACCTCTTCACTGCACATTGCCCTGATATTAATAACAAAATCAAGTAAGGTAACCAGTCATTTAACGCATTGGATTCTAAAACTATGGATTGGTTGATTCTATTCTTGTCAGGCGTGATTGGTGGCGTGTTGAATTCCATTGCAGGAGGAGGCAGCTTCATCACCTTCCCCGCCTTGTTATTCGCTGGCGTCCCTCCGATTGCGGCCAACGCGACCAACACCTTTGCTTCATGCGCTGGTTACATCAGTGGTGCTTACGCACTGCGCCATGAAATCCAATCTGGCACTAAGCAGTTAAAATTGGTCGTAGCCCTATGTACCATAGGCGGTGGTATCGGTGCGTTCTTGTTGCTGCACACGCCAGAAGCGCTATTTACCCAATCCGTCCCTTGGTTATTACTGTTCGCCGCTCTACTTTTTACCTTTGGTGGCAAACTCAATAAATGGCTAAAGAAAGTAACCGCTAAACATAAGCACGCCACCAGCGCAGGCGCGTTCTTTTCAGCCTTATTACTTTTGATCGTGTGTGTATATGGTGGTTATTTTAATGCAGGCTTAGGCATTGTGACATTGAGCTACTTGGCACTGGCAGGGTATACCAATATCAACGTGATGAATGGCATCAAATTGTTGGTATCGGCATGCGCATCACTCGCGGCAATCGTGTTCTTTGTTGTGAATGGTTCGATTGATTGGCCGTCAGGCATGGCCGTTTTGTTTGGGACATTGGTCGGTGGTTACTATTCAGCAAAAGTTTCTCGTCGTATCCCACAACAATATGTTCGCACCACAGTGATCATCGCGAGCTTTTTGATCACCGCTTACTTTTTTTATACAAATTAGTTTTTATGCTAACCAGGTTCTACGCAAACTAGATTTTATGTTAGCTAAACCAAGTGCAGTTCTAGGCTTCAAACAGGAAGGAGAGAGCGAAAAAACTCACCATCTCAATATCTATCCCTCTATTTTATTGCTTATAAAATAGCCAAGTCAAAATATGTGAGACGAGTCTTTCAATTAGCAAATTTGATAACAATTTAGACTGTTTTTTAGCCTTTATTTTGCCAAAGGTGGGATAATTCTCCTGTCGAAAGTGAGACTTCATTAGGAGGCGTTATGAACATTAAACTCGGTCATGTCATGTCATCAAGTCGACTCATTTGCTTTGTCGCTTTTCTTGCTGCCACATTCGCGTGGATTCTAAAAATGCCCGCTCTGTTTTCTGTGTCAGCGCTATTCTTACTGATCAGCGCCATTGTCTATGGCGTTGACCTTTGGAAGAATCAAAGAAAGAACCGCGAAGCTTAAGGCGAACGACTAAAGCGACACGCATTAAAAAAGGAGCACTTAGGCTCCTTTTGTATTTTGCAGTCAAGGCTTTGTCTATCTGACGATGCTCAACTTACGCCTTTACATAAAAACGTTAAAACTAGCGACGAAAGTTACGACCGTTGCCGCCACGACGCTCTTTAAATGCAGACGCCGCTTTAGCTTGTGATGCTAGAATCGATTCAACTGTTAATTCCATTGGCTCACGAGGCTCTAACCCGTGACGGAATGTACGTGAACGCGGAGGCATCTGGTATTCGATATCTGAAGCTTTAGGCATGCGCTTGAAACGGTAAAGGTAGAAATTCTCTACTTTCTCACGAGCCCACTCTGTTTTCTTCAAGTATTTAACGGCACTTGCTACTGTCGGCTTAGTGTTAAAGCAGTTCATGCGCATTGCTGCATCCAAAATTTCCCAACCGTAATGATCCACTAATTCGTTGATCATGGTATCTAGTTTTAAGCCATGCAGTGGGTTGTTTTGTTGCAGTTCGATTCTTTCTTCTTCAGTCATAACATTACCTTTTCCAAGGCAACTAAAGGCCTTGAATTTACTCTAGAACACCGTCATCACTGACCGCTTCTAGCTCAATCATTTGGGCATATCATCCATTGCCCTTATCTATGCCTTTATGATGGCATAAAGCATGCTCGTTATCCTATTTATCTTTCAATTTAATTTTAAAATGGTCACTTACCATCCTGATGTTGCGTGTAATACAGCCGCCCCTCCTAAAAAGGGTCTCTCTTAAAGATCCACCAAACTCGCTCAAGTTAACAAAAACCATGATAGAAGAATGAAATATCCCTATTTTACCAATGGAATTTAAACTTATTAGAACGCAGTGTTGCTAATTAACAGCGAGGTGCTATGTTAGAAGTGGTATAGAAACCTACTAATAATGATATTAAACAATGATATAACTATAAATAAAGGTTGGCTTTGACCATGTTTGACTACTCCCAAATCAGCAGAGTAGCCGCCCAAGATAAAGACATTATCGCTATCGTTGATGATCTCTTTCGGCTAGCTCGCGAACATTACCCCATTCTGTCTCGGCTTTCGGTCGTGCTGTGCAATGAAAATAGAGCATCGAATTATTTTGTTTCGGATACTCTGTGCCAAGAAGCCGAGCATCGCTACATCGAACAAGAACTTAAGCCAGAATCAGCTTTATCTAGAATGGCTGAGTCTTTAGATACTCGAATCATCCACGACCTCACCACCATTAGCCCAACCAAACAAATATCTCACCTGCTCGATATCGGTCATCAAAGCAGTTACACAACACCTATTCATCATCAAGAAAGTAATCTTGGGTTTGTGTTTATCAATGCTTCATCCACGGGGTTCTTTGCTAACCAAACTATCCAGTGTGATATCGCTTATCTCACTCAAGTGATCTCTAGCCTTTTCGTTCAATGGTTTGAGCGCCAACGTCACTTTCAATCCGCTTTAGCAATTGCTTTAAACATGGGTCATGCTCGAGACCCAGAGACTAAAGAACACCTCATTCGCATGGGTAAATACAGTGAACACATTGCTCGTACTCTGTCGCACAGCAAGGAAGAAATAACGCACCAATTCATTCACCGAATTCGGCTGTATGCGCCCTTTCACGACATAGGTAAATATCGAATTCCAGATAAAGTGCTATTCAGTAGCGCACGCTTTAATGAAGAAGAAAGAGCCGTCATGGACAACCACACCTTGTACGGTGAAGAAATGATTAACAATGTGGTTGCCCTATCATGCCATAGCGCTATTTGTTCTGAGGAAATCCAATTCATTAAAAATATCGTACGTCATCATCATGAAAGGTTTGATGGCACAGGGTTGCCCGATGCTTTGAGTAACACAGCAATACCGCTCGAAGCACGCATCGTGACATTAGCCGATGTATTCGATGCGCTGATGAGCAAAAGAGCCTATAAGCACGCGTGGACACTCGATGAAGTCATGGATTACATTGAGGCTCACTCGGGTTCGATGTTCGACCCTGAGTGTGTTGTGGCTCTTAAACAGAACCTAGATGGCTTTATGGCAATTAGGGAACAATACAATGACGATGTTCAACCGCACGTCATGACAGCTTGAACTGTGACGCTTTGAACTGTAAGGCCTTGGGTGTCTAGACCAAAGAAAACGCGAACCAACAAAAAAGGATGCCAATTGGCATCCTTTTGTTTTCTAGTCTCAGCTGAAAGAACGAACGTGTTCTTTACTGATTCTAACTAACGATTATACGTCGTAAGTTGTAGAAGCAGTGTCGCCGCCTGTACCAGTCCAGTTTGTGTGGAAGAATTCACCACGTGGACGGTCAGTACGCTCATAAGTGTGAGCACCGAAGTAGTCACGTTGAGCTTGTAGAAGGTTAGCTGGAAGACGAGCTGTAGTGTAGCCGTCTAGGAACGTTAGTGCAGAAGTCATACATGGCATTGGGATGCCTGATTCCATAGACTTAGCTGCAACTTTACGCCAAGCGCTCATGCAGTTGTCTAGGATGCCTTTGAAGTATGCATCTGAACCTAGGAATGCGATCTCTGGGTTCGCTTCGTAAGCATCACGAATGTTGCCTAGGAATGCAGAACGGATGATACAACCGCCACGCCACATAAGTGCAACGTTACCGTAGTTTAGATCCCAGCCGTTTTCGTTCGACGCTTCACGCATTAGCATGAAACCTTGAGCGTAAGAGATGATCTTAGAAGCAAGTAGAGCCTGACGGATTGCATCAACCCACTCTTGCTTGTCGCCTTCGATTGGAGCAACAGTTTTACCGAACAGTTTTTCAGCTTCAACACGTTGGTCTTTAAGTGCAGACAGGCAACGAGAGAATACAGACTCAGTGATTAGAGTCAGTGGGATACCCATGTCTAGTGCGTTGATACCTGTCCATTTGCCTGTACCCTTTTGGCCAGCAGTGTCTAGGATCTTCTCAACTAGCGCTTCACCGTCTTCATCTTTGTAGCCAAGGATGTCAGCCGTGATTTCTACTAGGTAGCTATCTAGCTCAGTTTTGTTCCAGTCAGCAAATACAGCCTGCATTTCGTCGTGGTTCATACCTAGACCATCTTTCATGAACTGGTATGCTTCAGTGATAAGCTGCATGTCACCGTATTCGATGCCATTGTGAACCATCTTAACGAAGTGACCAGCACCGTCGTTACCAACCCAATCACAACAAGGCTCACCCGCGTCAGTTTTCGCAGAGATACCTTGGAAGATAGGCTTAACCGCTTCCCAAGCTTCAGGAGAACCGCCTGGCATGATAGAAGGACCGAAACGAGCGCCTTCTTCACCACCAGAAACACCCGTACCGATGAAGTGGATGCCTTTCTCGCGAAGAACAGCAACACGACGGTTAGTGTCTGGGAAGTTAGTGTTACCACCATCAATGATGATGTCGCCTTTGTCTAGAAGTGGTACAAGCTTGTCGATGAACGTATCTACAACGTCACCAGCACGAACCATAAGCATTACTTTACGTGGCGCTTCTAGCTTCTCAACTAGCTCTTCTAGAGAGTAAGCACCAACAATGTTAGTACCTTTAGCTGGGCCTTCTAGGAACTCGTCTACTTTCGCAGCAGTACGGTTGTGAGCCACAACTTTGAAGCCGTGGTCGTTCATGTTTAGGATAAGGTTCTGGCCCATTACTGCTAGGCCAATTACACCGATATCACCTTTCATTATTTTATCTCCTTGCGGCTATTCGCACTTATGCGATAGCACTTGCTGCATTTGAATCTAGGAACCACTCTGTTTCGCCAGTTTTAGACTGGATTTTCGCTGCCGGGTAAGGCAGTTCTGAAGCAGGAGTTGTATGAATTTCTTTAACGATCTCAACTTTACCTGCACCCAGTACTAGGTAGCTGATTCGTTTTGCTGCTTCTAAAACTTTCGCTGTTTTAGAAACACGGATCTGGCCCGACTCTGGGTGAGAAGCTAATACAGATAGGTTCTCATCTTGGTAGTCAGTTGCACCCGGGAATAGTGAAGCTGTGTGGCCGTCTGCGCCAACACCTAGCAGGATCCAATCGAAAACAGGCGTGCCGTTTTCTGTTGGAATCACGTCTGCCATTTCTTTCGCGAAACGCTCTGCTTCTGCTTTTGGCTCATCTTCACCACGGATGCGGTGGATGTTTTCAGCAGGAAGGTTTACTTGTGTAAACAGCAATGCGTTTGCTTCGCCGTAGTTGCTTTCTGCATCGTCTGGTGCCACGCAACGTTCGTCACCCCACCAGAAATGAAGGTTATTCCATTGAATGCCTTCTGCGTATGGCGCTTGAGCTAAAAGCTTGAAAAGCATTTTTGGCGTGCTGCCACCCGACAATGAAATGTGAACAGGCTTGCCCTGCTCGCTGTAAGCTTTCATTTCGTTTGCTAGGTTTTCAACGACTAATTCAGGCGTTGCAAAGATCTTGTGATTGATCATAGTTCGCAGTAATCCGTGTCTGTTAAGTTTTTGCATGGGAAACGCCATGCGCGGCCATCACGCTGCAGAAGCTCATCGGCTTCTTGTGGGCCCCAAGTACCACAAGCATAGCCAAACAGTGCTTGAGGGTCTTGCTTGAAATCTAAGATCGGTTGAACGTACTTCCAACATGCTTCTACAGCATCGGTACGTGCAAACAGAGTCGCATCACCGTTCAGTGCATCAAGAAGAAGACGCTCATAAGCCGTTAGCATCTGAGTCTCAGGCAAGTCAGAGTAAGAGAAGTTCATTTTCACTTCTTTTGCTTTAAAGCCTGCACCCGGCTCTTTCAAACCAAAGCTCATCTGAATACCTTCATCCGGTTGGATACGGATAATCAGTTTGTTCTCTGGTGCATCTTGACCAAACACTGGGTGTGGCGTGTTCTTAAAGTGAATCACAATTTCAGTCACACGTGTCGGTAAGCGTTTACCCGTACGTACGTAGAAAGGAACACCATTCCAGCGCCAGTTATTGATGTGTGCTTTAAGACCAATGTACGTTTCAGTACGAGAATCATCCGCTACACCATGCTCTTCACGGTAACCTAGTAAGTGCTGACCACGAACATCTGATGCTGTGTACTGACCTAATACTAAGTCTTTACGCAAATCATCTTCTTCTAATGGTTTCAGACACTGAAGTACTTTAACCACTTCATCACGAATAGAATCTGCATTGATTTGAGCAGGTGGCTCCATACCCACCATTGCTAGCACTTGTAGCAGGTGGTTTTGGAACATGTCACGAACTGCGCCAGAACCATCGTAGTATCCGCCACGTTCTTCAACGCCAAGGAACTCAGCACCTGTAATTTCAACGTATTCAATAAAGTTACGGTTCCACAGTGGTTCAAACATCGCGTTTGAGAAACGAAGCACTAGAAGGTTTTGTACCGTTTCTTTACCAAGGTAATGGTCGATACGGTAGATCTGGTGTTCTTGGAAGTGATGATGGATCTCTTCATCCAGCGCTTGAGCTGATGCTAGATCGTAACCAAATGGCTTCTCAATAATCAGACGACGCCAGCCGTTCTTCTCATCGTTCAGGCCATGCGCAGCAAGGTTTGCTGGAATCACACCGTAAAGGCTTGGCGGGGTTGCCAAGTAGAACAATGTGTTATGGTTTTCGAATTGGTAGTCTTGCTCAAGCTTATCCAGACGTTGTGCTAGACGAGCGTAATCGTCTACATCTGAAGTGTTGATCGCTTGATAATGCAGATGTTCAATAAATGCATTCAGCGTCTCTGGCTCAGTTTTTTCCATTTCCTGAAGAGACTTCTTCAGCTTCTCACGGTAAGACTCGTCGCTGTACTCAGTACGGCTCACTCCAAGAATCGCAAAGGATTCTGGAAGTTGATTGCTAGCATACAGGTGGTACAAAGCAGGAATTAACTTGCGGTAAGTTAGATCTCCCGACGCACCAAAAATAACGATGCTGCTGTTTTCAGGTATTACCATCATCTTTCCTATAAAAACAAGGTTTTTAGTATTCGCCAAAGGTATCAGCGACATACGAAAATAGATAATAGGTCTTGGCTATTACATCAATAGCGAGTGCCTATTACACTTGAGAATGCGTTTGGTAAACGAGGGTGAAAGCTATCACCTCTATTCGGGACAGTATTGTCTATGAGTATTTGATTTACATCAACCACTGTGAAAGCAATCGATTAAATATTGACTGATTTCGAACAAATTATAATCGATAACTCAGCTGTTCTATCCGGAAGAAGAAGCAAATCGGCATTCTCAAACATTGTAGTCAAGAAAGAACGGTATCTGGTCGGTGGAGTGAGCAATAAGAAAGGGAGAAAAAACCAAAACCAGCTTACTCAACTGGCTTTATATTTATTTGATAGCATCGCGTTTATCTTTGTGACTTGTTGTCGCTAAATCTATCTTCTAGCTTTATTGTAGCAGCGTTCTGGGCGACCTACTGACCCGTAATTTAAGTCAGCCACTAACTCGCCAGTCGTGATAAGGAATTCCAAATAGCGTCGAGCTGTCGTTCGGCTTGCTCCAATGCGTTCGCCTGCCTCATCCGCGGTAATATCAGCGATGTCGGCTTGCTGAAAAATGGCTCTAATTTTATCAAGCGTTACACCATCGATCCCTTTAGGTAACGTAGAAACCTTTCGAGAATCCGCCTTGGCATTGGCTTGTAGCATCTTGTCGACCAAGCCTTGGTTTAAGTCAGACACACTTTCAAATTCTTGTTGTTGCGATTGGTACTTTTTCAGTGCCGCTTCCAAACGAGGAAACATCACAGGTTTCAGTAAATAGTCGACGACTCCACCACGCATCGCTTGCTGAAGGGTGTCGACGTCTCGAGCTGCGGTAATCAGAATCACATCACAGCCCTGATTACTGCCACGAACGTGGTTCAAAATATCAAGTCCGCATCCGTCCGGCAGATACACATCCAATAAAACCAAATCAGGCTTTAAGATATCTAACTGCATCAACGCTTCGGACTGTGTGGTCGCAATTCCGACCACATCAAAGCCTCCCATCTGTTCTAAATAACGATGGTGAAGCTCTGCAATCGCAATATCATCTTCAATGACCATGACTCTCGTGATTGCGTTCATTTATGTTCTTCCTTTAACCATGCTTTTTCCGTCACTACGATCTTTACTCGATCGCTCCGTGCTCAATTATTATTGTTGTTCTTCTTTCGGTAAATACACCGTCATGCGTGACCCAAAATCAGGGTTATCAACCATTTCTAATTGCCCTTGATAACGATCTGCAAGTTGTTTAATGAGATACAAACCAACACCTCTGTTCTGCTTCGCTTTGCTCGATACGCCTTTTTCGGTGAGTGCTTTGGTCGCCAAGTCTTTCGGCAAACCACAGCCCTTGTCTTCTACTTCTACGATAATTTCATTGCCAAAATCGCTGATCGACACATCGATTACGCGACGAGCTGGTGCTATTGGCCCTTCTTGTTTAATTGCCATAATGGTTGCATCAAACGCGTTATCAATCAGGTTGCCAAGAATCGTCACGACATCCTCTGCGTTTAACCAAGCGGGTAATGCCTCAAGCCTTGACCCCTCTTCAACTTTAAGCTCCAAACCAATCTCTCGAGCTCGCTCTGTTTTGCCTAAAAGCATGCCTGCAATCAATGGATCTTTCACCGTCTCTCTTAAGAACTCAATTAAGCTCTGGTAATGAGCGGTTTCTTGACCAATCAATTGTTGAACAGAGTCCAGCTCGCCCATTTGAATCAAGCCACTAATGGTGTTTAGCTTATTTTGATGCTCATGGGTTTGCGAACGCAGTAGATCAGCATACTCTTTGGTTTGTGAGAGCTGGTCTGTTAAATCGTTGATTTCATCTCGTAATCGAAAACTGGATACCGCCCCGACCACCTCACCCGCAACGATAATTGGGCTGCGATTAGCAATGATTCGTTTATTGTTCAGGTACAGCTCAACATCATGATCAGTGTCACCCGTTGATAACAGCTGCTCTAAATCACTGCCCACCAACACATCTGATAGACGTTGCTGATTGAGTGCTTTATCTCGGTCTATGGACAAAATATCGCACGCGCTTTTGTTTATTGAGCGCAAAATACCGCTCTTATCGATACTTAAAATACCCTCTTTCACAGTACTCATAGTCACATCAAGTTCTACGTATAAACGGCCAATCTCTTCAGGCTCAAAACCCAAAATAGCGCGCTGAAAACGACGAGATACATAGCTTGAAATCACAGCATTAACCGCAACCACCAGCAAGGCCATCACAATCAAAAAGGCTAAGTAAGGTTCAATTCGATCTTGTAAAGAATCTAAGAGGTAGCCAACCGACACTACACCAATCACATTGTCGTTTTGGTCTTTTACGGCAGATTTACCACGGACAGAGAAGCCAAGTGAACCTTTAGCCGTCGACACATAAGACTCGCCCAATATCAACGCTTTTTGGTTATCGCCACCACGCATTGGTTTACCGAGCCTGTCATCATAAGGGTGAATCAGGCGGATACCTTTATCATCTCCCACAACGATAAACGCCGCACCAATGAGTTGGGTAAGGTTACGAAACTTAACTTGGGTTTCTTCAGACAGAACGTAGGGAACGCCGTTAGGATCCAACGTTCCATTTTCTTGAATAATGCTGGTGACAAGTGGCGATTCAGATAGAAATTCAGCAACACCTAACGCTTTCAAACCCATCTCTTGCTCTTGAGATTGTTTGATGTAGTAAAAACCAGCAGCTGAGAGTATCAAAAGCTCAACAAGGCCAGTGACCGTCATGATAATCAGTAACCTTTTACGGAAACTGATACTGCTCCATTTCATATTCCACCGTCCCTAGTGTTAGACGAATGATGTTAACACTAAGTTAACCGCATGACCTTTCTAGCTATGCGAATTTGTGACTGTTACTCAACTAAATAATTGAGCAGATTGTTAATTGATAATCCTTTACGTTATTCATTTCGATTAATCGTTCATTTTTAGAACGGATTAGCTTAAAAAGCGAAATAAACGAATAAATATCGAGCTAGATCACTAAGCTTTTAGGTGTTTTTTAGGTTGTTTAAAATAAATACAATTATAATGGTTGCATATGCAGAAGTTCATTGTTGCCAAGCTATGTGTCGCAATTTTAAGACAGCATTGAAAACTGAATTTTCAGTTAACAGAAAGGTAACAATCATTCACTCAGTGGACGTGTCAGCACGTTACGAAATAACAAACTCGCCGTTACCGAACGTTTATCAATGTGCGTACCTCTCCAACCCCATTGATACAACAAATCAGTATGAGAACGAAGAGGCGCTACGTATCAAACGGCGCCCAATAAAATAACACTGATAGGCAGAGTGACACCGTCGACACGAAACAGGATAAAAAACATAACGTACAAACATTGTTGAAAAGGAAACCAGGCAATGAAACGCGATAATTTTGGAATTTGCCTTACTAAGGCTATGCTGTTCAAAAACTTACAATCTACTTTTACTCACGTAAGAGCATACGAGAAAGACGGTACCTCCCCCCTCGATCTCAAGGTATTGTTAGCTTTCCCGCAAATGTCAGGTAGAGATTTATTACAAACGATGCAAGGTTCAAGACAATTAGTGTGGCGCGCCGACCACCATTGTCCTAGCTTTAAATAGACCGCTTCATTTTGTAACAAATACCTCTATACTGAATGTAAAGAGCAGGCGTTGTCGTGCTCTTTGGGTTTCAGTGATCTTTGTTGTCTACATTACGTACTTTATTTGATTAACTTAACAAGTTATGACTGTTTCTAATCATGTGAGATAATCAACTCAAGACAAATGACTCTCATCGTGTTAATATTAGAGTTAATACTCTAATTTGGTGTTTATGCAGATGACCAAACCAAAATACCGATATCTTGCGATTACCAGTGTGCTCCTCAGCACATTTGCTTCGCCAGGCTACACTGCTCCGCTCACTTTTTCTGAAGCGTGGCAAATATTACAAGAGAACAATAACTCTCTTGCCGCTCAACAAGCGAATGTTGAGCGTTATCAGCACCTTCAGAACTCAACAAGTAGTCTCAACTTGCCTTCAATCACTTTAGGGGCTAACTACACGCACCTTGATAGTGACGTGACGATCAATGGTGAACAGTTCGGCGATAGCTTAAGCGGCGTCAATACAGCATTTGCTCCCTTGTTAGCTCAATTGGGTGGTATTACCTCAACCATCACCGAACAAGACATCTTCAGCTCTTCCATCCGTGCTATTTGGCCTATCTTTACCGGCGGACGAATTACCGCTGCGCAAACTGCTGCCGAAGGTAAAAGTGAAGAGGCGCAAAGCCAGTTGTTGATGGAAAGACAAGCTCGCTACGAAGACTTAAGTAAATATTACTTCTCGGTGATCTTAGCGGAAGATGTCGTCAAAACACGTCAAGCCGTTGAAGCAGGCTTAACTCAACACCGTGATTTCGCTATCAAGCTTGAACAGCAAGGGCAAATTGCACGAGTAGAACGCCTGCAGGCGGATGCCTCTTTAGATAAAGCCGTTGTTGAACGCACCAAAGCGCAGAACGATCTCAAGATTGCTCAGTTAGCGCTGACTCAGATCCTTGGCCAGAGCCAGAGTGTCGAACCTTCAGAACAACTCTTTATCAACAAAAACCTGCCTCATATGGACGTCTTTGTTGATCAAACACTCATGACTTACCCAGGCCTTAAAATCCTTGATGCAAAAGAGAAACAAGCGAGTAGCTTAATCAAGGCAGAAAAAGGCAAATACTACCCAGAAGTTTACCTTTACGGTGATTACAGCCTTTACGAAGATGACTCGCTAGCCAGTGAAATGAAACCCGATTGGTTGGTCGGTATTGGGGTGAATGTACCGCTACTTGACACATCAGGTCGTTCCGACAAAGTCGCTGCCGCTCATAGCGCCGTGTCTCAAGTTCAGTTCCTTAAGTCACAAGCCAAGCAAGACTTAACCGTTTTGGTACAAAAGACCTATCTTGAAGCGAACCAAGCAATTGAAGAAGTCCAAGGCCTCAACTCAAGTCTGTCTTTAGCCCAAGAAAACCTTTCACTTCGTAAAAAAGCCTTCACTCAAGGGTTATCTAATTCGTTAGAAGTGGTTGATGCTGAGCTATACCTTGCAAGCATTAAAACACAGCAATCTGCTGCTCGATTCAAATACCTAATTTCTCTTAATAAGCTGTTAGCACTCACCAGCGAAATGAATGCTTATTCAAGTTACTTAACGTCTTCTGTCCCGTCTGACTTCGATTCAAAAGCAGACACCGCTAGCCAGTCAAAAGGATAATTCATGAAACCTATTAAACCACTTATTCTCTCTCTGGTTGGCATCGGCATTATTGGCTGGGTTGGGTACAGCTTTTACCAAGCGTACCAACCACAGCCTGTTAAGCTTCAAGGCCAAATTGACGCGCAGCAATACAGCATATCTTCTAAAGTACCCGGCCGAATAGACGAAGTTTTCGTACGTAAAGGCGACTCTGTTGAGAAAGGTGAGTTGATCTTCTCCCTACTTAGCCCTGAGATCGACGCGAAATTAGAGCAAGCAAAAGCAGGTCAAAAAGCCGCTGGTGCTTTAGCAAAACAAGCAGAGAATGGTGCTCGTACTCAGCAAATCCAAGCCGCTAAAGACCAATGGTTGAAAGCAAAAGCGGCAGCCGATCTCATGGACAAAACTTACCAACGTGTAAACAACCTTTATAACGATGGTGTGGTTGCCGAGCAAAAGCGTGACGAAGCTAAAACACAATGGCAAGCAGCAAAATACACCGAAAGTGCCGCTTTCCAAATGTACCAGTTAGCGCGAGAAGGTGCGCGTGACGAAACCAAAGTCGCGGCAGCTCAAAAAGCATTAATGGCGGCTGGCGCCGTGGCAGAAGTTGAAGCCTACGCAAAAGACACACAGATCCACAGTTGGTTTAGTGGTGAAGTGGCTCAAGTACTATTAAGTAGTGGCGAGTTAGCACCTCAAGGTTTCCCTGTTGTGACCGTAATTGACACTAAAGATGCATGGGCGGTGCTCAACGTGCGTGAAGACATGTTGAAACATTTTGAGAAAGGCAGCCAATTTGAAGCTTACCTTCCAGCTCTGGATAAGTCGTTAACCTTTCAGGTTACTCATATTGCCGTAATGGGTGATTTCGCGACTTGGCGTTCAACGGATGCAGCACAAGGCTTCGACTTACGTACCTTTGAAGTAGAAGCTCGCCCCGTTGATACAAGCGAGACTCTGCGCATGGGTATGAGCCTTGTAGTTGAGCTTTAGGTGACATATGCCTGCTAACTTTCGATCTATAGGCGCGCAATCACCTGATCACCGTCGAGTGAAAAATACATTGCTTAGGCAGTGGGCGATTGTTCGTAAAGACAAATGGTTGTTGTCTTGCCTAACTTGGATTCCTTTGTTCCTTGCCGCCAGTATTTGGCTGATTTTTTCACAAGGGATCGCTCGAGACTTACCGGTTGCGGTTGTCGACCTTGAACACAGCCAAATCTCGCAACAGTTCACGCGCCTTGTTGATGCGTCACCTACCCTACAAGTGACTCAGAAATACAGCTCGGCGAGTGAAGCGGCGAAAGCGATGATTGAACGCGATATCTATGGTTACGTCGTGATACCAAGACACTTTGACCGAGACCTTTTCCTAGGCTTGAACCCGCAAGTGTCCGTTTTCTATAACAGTCAATTTATCTTGATCGGCAAGCTGGTGAACTCGGCTCTGTTGCAAGCTCAAGGGACATTTAACGCGCAACTTGAAGTGGTTAAACAGCTCTCGCACGGTGATACCACGGTACAATCTGCATTGGGGCAAGCGGTAACGGTACAAAGCCAGATTACGCCACTGTTTAACAAGAACACCAGCTATGCTCAGTTCTTAGTATCTGCGGTTATTCCGGCTCTATGGCAAATAGTGATTGTGGTGGGCACGATATTGGTTTTAACGGCGAACGTTAGAGCTCGTGGCCTTCACGCTTGGTTATCCAACGCCCCGCTGAAGTCACTAACGTCAACATTAACGCCCTACCTTGTCTTGTTTTTGATGTTTGGTATCGCGTTTAGCTTTTGGTTCTATGTTCTCTTAGATTGGCCGTTTAACGGCAGTTTTGTGGCATTAACCATTGCCCAACTGCTTACCGTCATCAGTTGTATCATCATGGGGTGTTTGTTTTTCTTCTTAACGCTTGATCCAGCAAGGGCGATGAGTTTCGCTGGAGCCTTTACAGCACCAAGCTTTGCGTTCATGGGTATTACCTTTCCTGTCACCGACATGAACACGGCGGCGCAAATCTGGAGAAGCTTATTGCCCGTGAGTCACTACATCGAAGTACAAACAGCACAATCCAGTTATGGCGCGAGCGCGGCACAATCGCTAATCAGCCTCTCCTCTATGTTGTGGTATGCAATTCCTGCTTTCGTGGTGATGTTATTAATTAAGAAACACTTGGCACAGTCAGTTCTATCTGCAAAAGCGGATCTATCTGCACAAGCAGCTATATCAGCAAAAGCAACATCGTCAACACAGCCAGATGCATCAGCACAACAAGGAGTAAAACGATGAGCTTTACTCAACTGCTCAAGCAAGAACTGTTAGCGGTACTGCGCAACCCTGTTGTACTTCTTACGGTATTTGGTGGTGTGGTCTTCTATTCATTCTTGTATCCGTTGCCTTACGCAAACCAAGTTCCTCAACAGCTTAAAGCTTCCGTTGTGAACTTGGATAAGAGCCAAAGCAGCTACCAGTTAGAAAGAATGGTAGATGCCACGTCTCAAATTGACTTGGTACGCCGTGACTCCACCATCGCCGATGCTAAGCAAGCTGTGCTTAATCAAGAGATTGGCGGGTTCATCGTCATCCCAGAGAACTTCTATAAAGACTTGCTCCTAGGTAAGAGCCCGACGCTTTCTTACGCTGGTGATGCATCTTACTTCTTAGTCTACGGAACCATTGTTGAAGGGCTTGCCAAGGCAGGTGGCACGTTAGCTGCACAAGTTAAGGTCAGTCACTTGTTAGTAGAAGGAGTGCCTTTAGAATCCGCAGCCAAAGGCTATAGCGCGTTTAGCTTGAACCTAAAACCAACGTTCAATAGCCGCATGGGATACATCGATTACGTGGTTCCAGCCGTCTTTGTGTTGATCCTGCAACAAACCTTAGCCATGGCTTCTGGTTTAGTTGGGGCAACCCAAAACGCTCAATCTACGTTTGGCTATTGGAGTAAGACCTCTCCAGCGAAACTGATGCTTGCTCGTTGTTGTACCTTAGTTGGCATTTATTACCTGTTGTCGATGTACTATTTCGGCGCAAGCTTTTCGATGTATGGCATTAACCTGCTTGCCTCCATAACAAACATTTTGACTTTACTGCTGCCCTTCTTATTGGCCAGTTGTTTGATCGGGATTTTTATTGGTGAGCTAGTGCCAAGAAGAGAGTTAGTCACGGTTGTGGTGTTAATCAGTTCAATGCCGCTGATTTTCTCTTCAGGTTTTATCTGGCCTGTTGAAATGATGCCTGAATGGTTAGTACTGCTATCACAGCTATTTCCGAGTACACCGGCGATCCAAGGTTTCTTAGCACTTAATCAGATGGGTGCTTCTTGGCAAGAAGTGGCGTCTCAATGGACTCTGTTATGGGGGCAAGTCGCTCTATGGGGATCGCTGTTAGCGCTCAAGCTCTTTCATAAATCAAGTAAGAGCATCAGTCGAGTCAGTCCCCACTAGCTTAGCTAAGAATGTTGAACCATCAGATTTTTGGTTCTTCAAAAAACCATTTAAAAGCTCTGTTAAAGGGCTTTTTTATTAGCCTCAGATCGGATTACATCTTCAGTCGTCAATGGTCAAAAACCTCTAAAAACATATCGAACATTCAACTTCGCTTACTTCCTTATAATCTGCCCCCCTCTTAGTTATATCCACCACTCCTCATGCTCACTTTCGTCCTTTGCTCCAAGATTTAGGTTACTTTGACTGCAAAGTCACGACTCAGGTTTTCATGGGGAACGTTTAAGCAAGGGAAAAGCCTACATAGCGCAATTCACCAGTTGCTATAGCTACGACTGCATATGCCTTTTCCAACCCAAAAAGCATCGACTTATTCCAAAATAATGACAAAACCCGAACAATTGTAAATTTATTGTAAAAATTTCTTTGAGCGTATTGTTTTTATGTATAGGATTATCAGTAGGACTTGGTAAGCCGAATACCATAGTCTTATTGGTTCACATACCAAAAGGATATCCATACAAAGCAAGATCAGTACTTATATTTATTTCGTTTTTCGACCTAGCTACAGCCGTTTATGTTGCCGTCGAATGAAGTAGATAAATCACTGAGATGTAAAATATCAAATAAAAAACAAACACAACAGCAGCAAACATAATTTAATAAAAAGACAGGGAAAACCATGAAAAACTTACGTGAATTATTTTTTGGGTTTATATTATTGTTTAGTTCCAGTGCATTTGCAGAAGAAGGATCATTTAGTCAAAGTATCAGTAACTTGAGTAAAAGTGTTGATGGATTTTTCAATGACTACACAGGGTGGTTCGTTGGATTAATTTTTAAAAGTGTTCCGCTTGGTGAAGCGAACTTCCCAATCATTGTTGGTTGGCTCTTGCTCGCCGCGATTATCTTCACTGTTTATTTTGGCTTTGTTCAATTTAAACGTGTTGGCATGGCCATAGACATTATCAAAGGTAAGTATACCGACCCTAACTCCAAAGAGGATGGTGAGGTTTCTCACTTTCAAGCTCTTACAACGGCTCTTTCTGGAACCGTCGGGCTTGGTAACATTGCCGGCGTTGGTGCGGCACTTGCGATTGGTGGCCCTGGTGCAACATTCTGGATGATCTTGTGTGGTCTTCTAGGCATGGCTTCTAAATTTTGTGAGTGTACCTTAGGTGTAAAATACCGAACTATCCTACCTTCAGGCGTTGTTTCGGGTGGTCCAATGTACTACCTAAGCCAAGGTCTTGGTGAAAGAGGATTGGGTGGATTAGGTAAAGCCCTTGCTATTGGTTTTGCCTTAATGTGTATTTTAGGTGCATTGGGCGGCGGTAACATGTTCCAAGCGAACCAAGCACATGCCATGCTCACTTACGCGTTTGATGTGCCGAGTGAATACGGTGTCATCACAGGGCTTGTACTCGCAACCTTAGTGTTTTCCGTTATCGTTGGCGGTATGCCTTCTATTGCGTCTGTAACAGAAAAAGTTGTTCCTTGGATGGCAGCTCTGTACATCGGTATGGCTCTCATCGTTATCGGTTCTAACCTTGATCAAGTTGGTCCTGCGTTCAGTGCAATCTTTACAGGTGCATTTACCGGTGAAGGTGTAGTTGGTGGATTCATTGGTGCCTTAATCCAAGGTCTGAAACGTGCGACGTTCTCAAACGAAGCCGGTGTAGGTTCAGCAGCAATCGCTCACTCAGCAGTAAAAACAAAAGAACCAATCACCGAAGGTCTTGTATCACTATTAGAACCATTCGTTGATACGGTAATCATTTGTACAATGACAGCATTGGTTATCACTATCGCAGGCTTAAACGTGGGTCCATATGATGGAACAGGTTTAACGGGTGTAACGCTGACTGCTGCATCGTTTACTGAAACGGCAGAAGTGTTTAAATACACACTCGCTCTCGCGGTAATCATGTTTGCATTTTCTACCATGATTTCTTGGTCGTACTACGGTCTAAAGGCGTGGACTTACCTATTTGGTGAAGGCAAAACAACGGAACTGATTTTCAAAGTGATGTTTTGTGTGTTTGTTGTTATTGGTGCGACGATTCAGTTTGGCGCGGTAATCGACTTCTCTGATGCGGCTATCTTTGCGATGTCTATCTTCAACATTCTTGGCCTGTACTTCCTAATGCCTGTTGTGAAGAAAGAACTGCAATCATTTGTTGCACGTGTGAAATCAGGTGAAATCAAGACTTACGACAAATAGCTATCGATTGTCGTTAATAACACTGTTCTAAAAATTTTTGTAAGACCCTTTGCTTGAGAAAGCGAGAACAGGACTGCAACTTATCCAAATCCCTACTAGCTTAGCTTGTGGGGATTTTTTATGTCTGAATTTTCTTGTTCAAGCAGTTCAGGATCTTGGCTTACTTTTTTACGATCCACCGCCTCTTCAACTTCAATCATATCTCGTTGCGCCAATGGCGAGTTACAATCATCAAAGCAATAAGCTACGGTGCAGTTCTCACAAAAATATTCTGACATCACTCCATCCCTTGTAGTCAAAACAATCAAAATGCGTACGAGCAATCGACTGCGTGTTCATCCTGAACACCACTATTATGCTATTTTTTAACCGTATAAATATGTCTGCAAAGTCACCAAATATTCAATTGATTACATATTAAAGCCGTTTTACGGCTTGAATCACGGATAGCTTGGTAATAGTGTGAAAATGGACTTTAACCATTCAACAATCCAATGAGTATTTGCGTTCATTGAGCAGTATGTTAGCCCTTCCCTCTTCTATAAGCGCTCCAAACCAAAGGAACACACAGAACAATACAAACTGCGATGTAAACCAAGATATTAAAATTCAAAGATGAGTCAGATCGCGGCTGTACCAGAGAGCTACTAAACAGCCCTCCAAATCCGACAGCAAAATGCTGTAACGAACTTTGCATACGAATTAAAAGCATACGTTTACTAGGGCTCAGAGAGTTAATCAGCTCAACAGATATAACTAAAGTTCGTGTTGAGCTCACCACCACGAAGACAATAAAAGCAACAGCTGCATTACCAACATAGAGAGAACCAAAACCCAAGACGATAGAAACAACCATCGCCAACGATAAGCATATGATAAGGTGAAAAACCGTTTTTTCGGAAACTCGGATCCTTCCGAAGGTTTGCATTGTAATAAAGGAAACAGTCCCGCTAATCACATAGCAATACCCCAGTAAAGTTGGCGAGATTCCTAGGTTCACCTCGAGCATAACTGGAAACTGAGTCGAGATCAGAAAAGTACCGAGCACAGTGCTGAAAGCCAAACAAATCGCAAAACGAAGGTCCCGACTATATAGAAGCTCAGTTAACGTAAATGGATGATTATCTGAACCTATCGACTTTGCTTCTTCTGTTTTGGATCGGGTTGATGGTGACAGAAACACCACAATACCAATTATGAATAGTGCGCCAGCAATCATCTGAAAACTCGCTTGCCAATCACGCACGGAAGACAAAATAATAAGCGCAGGCACACCCACACTTAACGCTAATGGAAACGAACTCAGTAATATAGCGATGTTTCGCTTTCTATCACTATCACCAGAGAGCAAGGTTAGATAATTCAGATTTAGAACCGCTAATGCCCCACCAAAAAATCCCGAGATCACTCTGCAAACAAGCAAGCCATTAAAATCAGTGATCAACGTTGCTAGCCAAGTTGTCACAGCTAAACCTACAACGCAGATGCATACTCTTTTTATTTCTCTATCTGGGTCTGTTGTTCCTTTCGTGAATAAACATATTAGTGCCGCTGCAATCGCATACGCAGAAACAAGATAACCGGCTTGTGAGGCATCTTCTTCTAGGCTCAAGCTTATTGTTGAACTTAACGGGACAATCACAAGAGCATCAAGTGCAACTAAGAAATGAATAACAAAACAACAAAAAACAACGCGACGTGTTAGCGAAGTTTTACTTATTAACAAGGATTTAATACGATTTATAATGAACAAGTTTCACCCTACTGTACTGATTGGTAATAGTGTTATTGTACAAAGTGAAACAGACCAACAAAGTAGCTATTGTTGGTTACATAATCCAATAATTTGGGATAAAGATGATCGATCAAATAGAACAGCAATGGCTTAGAACCTTTCATAGCGTTTTCGAAAACAATAGCTTTAAAAGAGCAGCGGAATTTTTAGATTTACCAACATCAAATGTTAGCCGCCATATAGCCTTATTAGAAGAAAAGCTCAGCACTCGTTTGTTTGAAAGAACCACCCGAAAAATAGTGCCAACAGAAGCCGGCGAGAAGCTATACCAATCGACGCTATCCCTATTAGTTCAGCTTGACGAAGCACTAGATGGAGTAACACGATATTCACACGGCATAGAAGGACAACTAAGAGTATTGATGCCAGACACACCTGCCCTCGCGCAGGCTGTGATTTCGTTCTGTACTGAGCACCCCAAAGTATCATTGTGCTGCGATACGAGCTTGAGCCCCAAAGACGATCTGCTTGATGGATTTGATGTTATCTTGAGTTTTGGCCGAGGTAAGTTGGCCGATAGAAATTGGATAGCGCGAGAAATTCGACGTTGGCCGAGTGTCGTTGTTGCGACACCAAAGTTAATTCAAGACTCAAAACGCCCTTTTCAAATAACAGATTTAGTCCACGTACCCTGTATTAGCAGCTTAACAGCATTGAATGGAACACCCTGGATATTCAAGGACACAGGTGGGGAACTGATTACGCAAAAAGTAAATTCATCATTTAGAGTAAACAGTGGAAGTCTCGCCAAAGCCGGTGCCTTAGCTGGACTTGGATTCTCTATATTGCCACTCGAAGCTTGTATCGGAGACATCAAAGCAGGCTCTCTTGAAGTCGTTGAGCTTGAGTATAAACCTGAAGATTTGGTCTTATACGCTTTCTACGCATCAAGAAAACACCTAGCAAAGAAGATATCGATGTTTGTCGAGCACTTACAAACTTGTCCAGCTCCCCTACCAAAGTAGCTTGAAACGAAAAACGCCCACACCATTTTTATGATGTGGACGTTTGAATAGCTGCAACCAGAGACGATTGAATTAAGCGTTTGTGCTTATAGACCCATCTCTTCGGTTAGTGTTTTGATTTGCTTGAGATCCATGGTGTGAACTTCAATCATTTGTCTGATATCACTCAGTCGAGAGTTCGCATTATCTTGTTTCTCACAAGCGTCAGATTTTGCATCCCATGATGTGCCATCCAAGAAAACATCACATGCCTTTTTCAATGAACCAAGGCTCTGCTCTAGCTCATCTCTTTCTTTCTGTAGCTTTTCAAGCTCTTGAGATATCTGTAATTCTTTTCGGAAGACTTCACGTGAACGTTCAAAAAGGGTCGATTGCATGTCAGCCTGACGATTCAGCTTTTGGTTGTTTTGCTGAGTTTCTTCTAGCGCTTGTTTCTGCTCATTAAGCTGCTGCTCTAATGAATAATTCGCCTTTTCTAAAACGGCAGACTGCTTCTCTAAATCTTTCAGTTCTTTTTGATGCTCTTCTGTCTGCTTCACTAAAGCGGCTTCTACTTTTGCATCGATCTCGGTATCGACTTTTGCCACCTTAGCTTCAACAGACGTCATCAATTCGGTTTTGCTGTCGCGCAGTTCTTGATAACGAGTTTCGAGTACCTGATAAGTAGACTCCCACTTGGAAGCCGTCACTGTAGAACCGATTAAGCCACCAAGAGCTAAACCTATAACCGCAGCAATGCCGATATAAAGCTGACTGCGCTTATCGCGTTCTTCAATAACAACCACTTCATCTTGTTCGCTTTGTCCAGATTGCTGGTTCACTAGCGGGTACTCCCAAAAATATTTTTAACGTTACGCGGTCACTGACATTAATGCCAATACTGATAGTGTAGGCTCAGTTAAACCTATCGCTCAAGTCAGAAGCACTTGAGCTTTGCTAACACGTTCATCCTATCTGCTCACAGACAGATTTAACGAGTTAACTCCGAAATCATCAGGCTGGCAGTATACAAAAAGAAGCTGCTAACGATAACTATCACTACCCATTTTTGCAGTTTTTCGTTTGTCCGGTAACGAAACAGCACAAATGCCAAAGCCAATAAAAAAACAATCGCTATTAATCGAGTCATAACTCCTCCTTGTTTCTCTATTTTATACCATTTAAATAAGCAAGTTACGTCAGAGACTCGTTGTTTGATCATTTAGTTGAACAACATTTGAGCAAACAGATATTTTGTAGCTGACATCACATTTTATATGATCTAGGATACGCCTACAGATTACCTAATTATTTAGGTAATTGTTCCGATGAAGACTGCAGGAGAGTGGCTTTTAACTAAATTTTAACATTTAGTTAGATTAACCCGCCGAAGAAGTAAATCTTTCAGGCGCTTTATGCTGGAGAAATCCAGAAAAGTGAGGACTGTCGTTGGAGGAACCTCTGGAGAGAACCGTTAGATCGGTCGCCGAAGGAGCAAGCTTAGTGCCCGTTACTTATCTATAAGTGATTCGCTAAGTGAAACTCTCAGGCAAAAGGACAGAGGAGTGGAAAGCAACAGCCTTAATTAACAAAAGAATTCTATCTAGAAATCCGTATGTATTAAGTAGTGCTATCGATCTCTGAGATCTGCACTGCCTTCCCTCTTCTCCTTAAATTTTTAATTTATTAAGGGGAAACTATGAACCACCTACAAGCTACACTACAAACCATCAACCAATTCGTTTGGGGACCACCACTGCTTATTCTGCTAGTGGGAACGGGTATCTACTTTACTTTTCGCTTAGGCTTACTCCAGTTTAGACACCTTCCAACTGCGCTAAAAATGGTGTTCACCAAAGATAAATCCGGCACAGGTGACGTATCAAGCTTCGCCGCTTTGTGTACAGCGCTTTCTGCAACGATTGGTACCGGTAATATCGTAGGTGTAGCGACCGCAATCAAGATTGGTGGCCCTGGTGCCCTATTCTGGATGTGGCTTGCCGCTGTCTTTGGTATGGCAACCAAATACGCAGAATGTCTACTTGCTGTTAAATACCGTAGAACCGATAGCAATGGCGAAATGGTTGGCGGCCCAATGTACTACTTGCAATACGGTGTCGGCTCAAGAGTGTTAGCGGTGATGTTCGCTGTGTTCGCTTTGGGGGTTGCCTGCTTCGGTATTGGTACCTTCCCACAAGTGAACGCTATCTTAGACGCGACTGAAATTTCCTTTGGTGCTTCGCGTGAAATGTCTGCTGTCGTTCTTACGATATTGGTGGCAGTGGTAACCCTTGGTGGTATTCAATCTATCGCTAAGGTGGCAGGAAAAGTCGTTCCTACCATGGCTATCATGTACATCGTCGCGTGTTTGAGTGTTCTGGTTTCCAATGCAGACCAACTATTGAATGCCATTACTCTTGTTGTGACTTCTGCGTTTACCAACACAGCAGCAACTGGTGGCTTCTTTGGTGCGAGCATCATGCTTGCTATCCAATCAGGTATCGCTCGTGGTGTATTCTCGAATGAGTCAGGCTTAGGTAGCGCACCAATGGCGGCGGCGGCAGCAAAAACGGACTCGTGTGTGAAACAAGGGCTGGTCTCTATGACGGGTACCTTCTTCGATACCATCATCATCTGTACCATGACAGGTCTGGCGCTTATCTTAACGGGCGCTTGGCAAACCGACCTTTCTGGTGCTGCGATGACCACTCATGCATTCGCTGTCGGTTTGAATGCAGACACTCTTGGTCCAATGCTAGTTTCTGTTGGCTTAATCTTCTTTGCATTTACCACGATTTTAGGCTGGAACTACTACGGCGAGCGCTGTGTTGTTTTCTTACTGGGAACTAAAGCGGTTCTGCCTTACAAGATCATCTTCATTGCGTTGGTTGCTTCTGGTGCCTTCTTAAAGCTCGACATGATCTGGCTGATGGCGGATATCGTGAACGGCCTAATGGCAATTCCGAACCTAATTGGGCTTATCTTACTGCGCCACGTTGTTATCGAAGAAACCAAGCTATTCTTCAAACCGTTAACTTCTTCAAATGATTGTGAAGCAGTTAAAGCATAATAAGAGTTGCACGATCAAAAACGCCCGCAATGATGTGCGGGCGTTTTATTATGATTCCAATAGCTTGAGTTCCAATGACTTAGATCCCAGTAAACCAGATTCCAATTGCTTAACTAGGTTCTTCCATTAAAAGCTTCACGCCCAGCCCTACTAACACCATGCCAGTCACACCTTCCATCCACTTCATAAAACTCGCATTCTTGAGCAAATTTTTAGCGGAATTCAATGCACCCGCTAGGCTACATTGCCACACCATCGCAATCATAAAGTGCACCGAAGCCATCACCATAGATTGCAATAAAGGGGAGCCTTCTGGGTTTACAAATTGAGGTAAAAAGGCCAAATAGAAAACCGCCGTTTTCGGGTTCAGCACATTAGATAAGAAGCCTTCGCGTAGAGAACGCTTGGCACTGTATGCTTGCTTAGCTTGCTCCCCGACCTGCATCCCGCCACCATTTTTCATCAAAGCGCGTAGACTGCTTAAGCCAAGCCAAATCAGGTAAACCGCACCCACCATTTTAACGGCTTGAAAGAGTTCAGCAGACTGGGCAAGAATCGCGGAGATTCCGACAGCAGAGAAAAAAGCATGTACATAAAGGCCGCCACAAATACCAAAGCTCGTCATAACACCGTCAGCTAAGCCCGAGCGGCTAGTATTGCGAATCACCAATGCCGTATCTAAACCCGGCGTTAGCGTTAAAATAGTGATGGCAATTAGAAATGCCTCAAAGTTCAAAATATCCATATCATTGTCATTCTTGTTCAGCGATCTATCATCAATACCGTGTATCTGAACAATTCGCAAGCAACAATTGCCATCTGCTATACAAGTCACTGATTTTGTGCACAATGGAACAGTTTAATTTGTTAAGAAATAGTAAATTCAAGGCATCGTATCGCTTCCTGCTTTTATCGCTAGATCTTCGACTACGAAGTACAGCGCATTAAAAAGCAAAGCCATAATCAAAGTACATGAGAGATGAACCTTAACCGAAACGGATCTTAAGGATCATTTACAGAAACCAAATTAAGAGTAGTCAAATGAGCGCATTCAAAAAACTAGTCGAACACTCTCAAAAATGTTCACGCTTTCAACACCTAGCCTCGATTTGTGGTTGGGACCAAGCTTCAATGATGCCATCTGGTGGCAATCAAGCTCGCAGTGAAGCGATGGCCGAACTCTCTGTTCATATTCACGGGCTAATGACTCAACCACAGCTTGGCGATTGGATTTCAGACGCTGAAAACGAAGCGCTAAATAACGAACAACAATCGTCTCTGCGTGAAATTAAACGCCAATGGCAACAAGCCAACCTACTCCCAGAAAAGCTGGTTGAAGCTAAGTCTCTAGCTGGCTCAAAGTGTGAACATGCATGGCGCAGCCAACGTGGTAACAACGACTGGGTTGGGTTCGAAAAGAACTGGCGTGAAGTGGTTGAACTGTCTCGTGAAGAAGCGCAGATCCGCGCCGATGCAGCGAACCTAACACCTTATGATGCCATGCTTGATATCTATGAACCCGGCACGAGCTCTGCTTCACTTGATGTTTTGTTTGCAGACGTTAAAACATGGCTACCAAGCTTGATTGACGAAGTCATCGAAAAGCAATCGAGTGAGCAGTTTAGCGCGCCATCAGGCATCTACTCGACTGAAAAACAGAAAGCACTTGGCTTAGAAGTGATGAAGCTGCTTCAATTCGATTTTGAACATGGCCGATTAGATGAAAGTGTTCACCCATTTTGTGGTGGCGTGCCTTCAGACGTGCGTATCACGACTCGCTACGACGAAGCTGAATTCGTTCAATCATTGATGGGGATCGTCCACGAAACTGGGCACGCACGTTATGAGCAAGGTTTACCAAAGCACTTAGCAGGCCAACCAGCCGGTGAAGCGCGCTCGATGGGCATCCACGAATCTCAGTCTTTATTCTTCGAGATGCAAGTTGGCCGCAGCGACCCATTCATAGGGCACTTAGCAAACTTAGCGGGACAGCAGTTCTCTGGTTCTGAGTTTGAGCAGAAGAACTTCCAGAAGATCTACACTCGAGTGAAGAAAGACTTCATCCGTGTCGATGCCGATGAACTGACCTACCCTGCACACGTTATCTTGCGCTACGAAATTGAACGCGACTTGATCAACGGCAACATCAAACACACAGATGTTCCAGAATTGTGGAACACTAAAATGCAGTCATACCTTGGTTTAAGCACTCAAGGTAATTTCACTAATGGCTGTATGCAAGATATCCACTGGACAGATGGAAGTTTCGGATATTTCCCAAGCTATACACTCGGAGCCATGTATGCAGCTCAATTCATGGCAGCAATGAAGAAAACAGTGAACGTTGATTCTGCGATTCGTAGCGGCGATCTGTCCCCTATTTTCTCTTGGTTATCAGAGAACATCTGGAGTAAAGGTAGCTTGTTATCAACTGATGAGTTAGTGAAGCAAGCCACTGGGGAAACGCTCAATGCGCAGTTTTTCCAAGAGCATTTGAGAAGTCGTTACCTCTAATTTGGTTACTGGCATGTACTCTATTTTTCCGCTGGGTACATGTCAAATTTATAGAGCAAACTATTCGAGTTTTTATAGAAGACTGACATATAGAATATCTGCCCCGCTATCAATGGACGACTACATCACCATCACACGATTCAAAAATCGCATCAAGATTAAAATTTGCCAACCAAAAAGCGAAAAAACGTTCATGCGCGAAGAAATAGGGGGTTTCACCCTTACAAGTTCTCGGTATACCTGAAGCAGTTACACTGAAGTAAACACACTCTATCGGTTTTGTAATAGCACCTTGGTTAGTACACAGAGCTTCAAGGTGCCATTTCACCTCTTTTAAGTGCGCCTGCACACTTCGGTTTCCTCTCTGATGAAAGACGCTGGTCTGACACTGCATATCATACCCTTGGATGTAATCTGTACCCTGTTCAACCGTCATCCCATGTTTATCAGCCCAATAGCGGAAGTTCGCCTTCAACTGGTTTTCAAACGCATCTAAAAATCCCATCTCATTTCCTCTGGCTTCTGCTGGAAATATCACGCAATAGCGTGAAGCATAATCCATTACCAGCATATACTTTTTCTTTTTAATTGAGATGCAGTCCACCACCCATTGCCACTGAAATCCATCATTGATTCTAGGATCGACATCATCGGGAAAAACAGGAAAAAAGGTGGACTCCTCAATAGTTCTGTGAGGAGCTATCTCCAGGCAAGATGACTTTTTTCCATTAATGATGGCAGAAAAGTGCTCCGCCGCCGCTTTTGTGCAGTTAAAAACCAACATAGCTAATCCCTCTCAGCCAACAATAATGTTTGCTTCGACTCACCTGCTTCAGAGGTCAATACGGGAAACAACATTGAGTAAGGGACCGTCCAGCCAGTATTACCTACTAACACCACAGCTCTTTTCGGATTTAATTTGGAGACCTGGCCAATATACTCTTGATTGTCTTTACTGTTGATAAAACCTACCGTTTCACCAATCGCTAACTCAGCTTTTGATAGTCCCACGGCTTTATTAGATACCAAGGTTGTTTCAACATGGTCAAGGTTGAGAAAGTAAAAAGGCAGAGACCATTGCTGCCCAGTATCTTGTTCACGGATAGATACCCGACTACGTCCTACCTTTAACACTGTACAAAGCAGCGCTTTATTACGCTCAGTGCAAAAATATTCAACTGTCATCCCGACCTGGATTTTTCTTTTTAGAGCATGAGTTCTATCTGGGTCTTCAAGCACTTTTTCTATGGCTGATTTTAGTCGAAAAAGCTCAAAGTCTGTGGCTGATTCCAGCTCTTCAAATATGTGTTGGATGTTCATAGTCTGCTCTATTGTGAGTAATAAATGCTCAGCACCAGTGTGCGCTCGTTTGCTATCAGTTTGCTAATAGTTATCATTTCTATGGTCGCATAAATAGTGACCGCACTATCTCAGCTATGAGTTCGTGAAGGTTTTCACTGTCTTTCTTAGCTGTACTAATTTCGCAGGAGTCATTAAACTGAGCGATGGAATAGTTACAAATTTCACCATTGAAGTAAATGCAATGATTACCGACAATCGCGAGCACCCAAGAATACTCTTCCCTATCGATGGCGGTTTGCTCCCATAACTGTGGTGACGGTAGCTTAATTAAACGCCAGAAGTTCTTATCCAGTCCTTCCATTATCATCTCTTCGTGGCAGATTAAGTCAGCTAATTTTTCATCACTATACACAAGTGCTCCTTACAAATGTGTTCATCTATACAAGTCGGCTTTTGCGAATGATTCACTTACCGCTTGCTGTAAATGCGTATATATCAAAGGCAATAACAACCTAGCATTAAATGGATTTTACTCAGTAAACAGTTTCTCTTGTATATCAATCACACCCTCGTCGAAACCCAATGCCTTGTATCCGCGACTGCGCTTGGTATACATTCTTGCCAACATTGGAATTTTCATATCTACATAATCGATAACTCGAATTTCCGTCTTACCGTCATACTCCCTCTGTATTCTACCTACATACTGAACAAGCGCTCCTTTCCAAGATACAGGCAAAGCTAGGACTAAGGTATCAAGTCGAGGCAGGTCAAATCCTTCACCAATAAACCGTCCAGTCGCGACCAGCACCTGGGTCGTTGCCAGCTTTTCATTAACCTCGCCTCGATCTTTCCTTTTCATTGCACCAATAAGCACCTCGTTCTGAATAGCTCTCTGGGTTAGCATTTCACTCAGCAATTTCGCATGCTCTCTACGTTCAGTAAGAACGATAGGAACACGTCCTTGTTTCACTTCTGCTTCTATGTCGCTGATGATTAGCTGGTTTCTCATTTCACTCTCAATCAACCATCGATATACATCGGCAATATGTGGTCGAGGTTCTTGAGTTGCCAATTGAAGTGGAGGTTCGAAAAGAACCTCCTTCTTTTGAAGGGATTGGATAAATTTCGCAGAACTGGTTGGAGCAATGGTATGCCTTACCCTCCCCGCCTGCATGAAAATAATTGGCTGGTGACCGTCTCTACGTTCCAGAGTCGCACTAATACCAAGTATGTACTTTGCGTGCACCTCTCCCAATAATTTTTCATATTGTGGTGCTGACAGGTGATGGCATTCGTCGATGATGATCTGCCCGTATTCATGGACAACAGAATTGACCGTATTATCGCTTCGGTTAAGCAAGCTTTGATAGGTTGCGACGTCAACAGACTTCGTTGGCTTTTTCTTGGATCCTGTAATCACTCCTATCTCTACATTCGTCGTAAATGCCTTCAGCCTTTCCTGCCATTGGTCTACGAGTTGCTTATTGTGAACAAGGATTAAGGTATTGACCTTTCTTTTACACAACAGGCCTATTGCCGTTACAGTCTTTCCAAATGCTGTAGGCGCATGCAACACGCCAATATCAAATTTAGAAACCGCATCCACCGCTTTCTTTTGCTCCTCCCTTAGCTCGCCACTGAATTGGATGCTGCTCAGTCGGTCTCCTGACCTTCTTTTATCATCAAAGAGTAAGCTGATCCCAGACTGTTTGAGCAACTCACAAGTATCATCAATGCAACCTCTTGGCAGAACAAGATACCCACTATCGATTTCTGCCAACGATATGTACCTGGATATTCCGTTCGTCGATAACCGCAGTCCCTGTGCCTTGAAAAACTTAGGATTTGAAAACGATGCCAGCTTTTTCAAACTGGCAATAAGAGCATTAGGTAATGTTTCGATAGGAAGATAGATTCTGTTTGCCAACGTTATTTCAATACTGTCAGGGCAATCTGATATCATTGAAGAAGTAACTGGTAAGTTTCGCTCCCACGGTGGGAATGTGGAATCCGATGTATAACTATCAGTAGACTGATTAGAACTATAAGAGGTTACAAGCTGATCCGCACCAGCAGTTTTGGACACTGAGTTAAGTGAGTACAATCACTAATGAGGT
>NZ_OSDX01000051.1:0-30532 GCF_900382755.1 Vibrio sp. Evd11 | reverse complement strand
AAATTATTTTGAACCCTACTATTGTAGGACTTAGGGTTGGGGAGTCCAATTATCTAAGCTGACATTTTACGTAACATACGGAACAGGGTAAGCCTGTATCACTCCCTTTGGGAAAGCCTTTGTGGCCGATAGTGATGCAGGTATAGGAGGTCGGAAAAAGCTAAAGCTGTGTTGTAATGATGCAGATACAGACTTATGTCTGATCACGAAAGTGAGCCCACTTCCGACTGGTCTCCCATTGCGAGAGAATTTGAAGAACTTAATTCAAGGAGAAAAGCAAATGGTGATCTCGAAAGAGATTAGTGCATCTTCTGACGGCGCTCAATGGCAGTCCATCGACTGGAAATCCGTTGAAGCACACGTATTGAAGCTTCAAATGCGTATCGCAAAAGCAACGAGAGAAAAGAAACACAGTAAGGTGAAGTCCTTACAGTGGCTCTTGACTCATTCTCGCTCAGCCAAGCTTCTTGCGGTTAAGCGAGTCTCTCAGAATAAAGGCAGTAAAACGCCTGGAATAGACGGTGTCATCTGGAACACAGATGTACGCCGTATGACAGCAGTCAATCAACTGAGCCGCAAGGCTTACTCTGCAAAACCACTCAAACGTATCTACATCCCCAAAAAGAACGGTAAGCTCAGGCCATTGGGTATTCCATGCATGATTGATAGAGCGCAACAAGCCCTCCACCTTCTAGCATTAGAACCAGTGTCCGAAACGCTTGCCGACCTCAATAGCTATGGGTTTAGGCCAAATCGCAGCACGGCTGACGCCGCCAGTCAGTGTTTCAAATGTTTGGCTCTAAAGCGATCAGCGAAATGGGTTCTTGAGGGAGATATTAAGGCTTGCTTCGACAAAATCGGGCATCAATGGCTTATGGACAATATCACGGTAGATAAACGTATGTTAGTGCAATGGTTAAAGTCTGGCTATGTGGATAAGGGTCTGTTCTATGATACCGATGAGGGTACACCTCAAGGTGGAATAATCTCTCCAACCTTGATGCTAATGACTCTCGCGGGAATAGAGCAACAAATAAAATCTACAGCCCTGAAAAAGGGTGCTAAGGCTAACTTTATCGGTTACGCGGATGATTTCGTGGTTACTTGCTCTTCAAAGGAAGTGCTAGTGAACGACATCAAACCGTTGATTGCTGACTTTCTGGCAAAAAGAGGGCTAACCCTCTCCGAAGAGAAAACGAAGGTCACTCATATTGATGATGGCTTTGACTTTCTGGGTTTCAATCACAGGAAGTACAAAGGGAAATTGCTCATTAAACCGAGCAAATCCAACACGTTGTTATTCTTGAGAAACCTACGTGAACTTATTAAAAAGCACGCAACCATCCCTGTTAACGATCTTATCAAGTTGATAAATCCGAAACTCAGAGGATGGGCGAATTACTATCGCCACTGTGTTGCTAAACAAGTATTCGGGTATGTCGGCCACAAACTATTCCAAGCGCTATGGCACTGGGCAGTTAGACGTCATCCAACCAAGTCCAAAGACTGGGTTGTTCATAAGTATTTTCTTAATCGTAAAGGCCAGTGGCAATTTCACGGTTGGCAGAAAATTATGAACATGGACTGTCACTTCAATCTGTTCCAAATAGCGAAAGTGCCCATCGAGCGACACGTAAAAATCAGGAATGCAGCGACCCCTTTTGACCCTCAATACCAAGAATATTTGGTGAAGAGAAAATCTAAAAGGCTAGCCCGTAACTCTTGGAAAGAGCCAGTCCCGACTGCGTTATAAGTTGCTGGGTATCAATGATGCCTTAGTGGAGGCTTGAGCCGTATGCAGTGAAAGTTGCACGTACGGTTCTTAGAGGGGCGGCACTTGGTAACAAGTGTCGTCTACTCGACAAGAAGCGTGCTCACAATGTTGAAGATGAATTATTATCAAACGGTATTGAACCAGACCGAGTAAGAATCGTCGGCTATGGTGAAGAACGTTTAGAAAGTGATGGTGATGACCCGACTTCACATGCGTTAAACCGTAAAGTAACGGCAACTGTAGTCGGTCTAAGCGAACAGATCGTCGAGGAATGGACCATCTTTACTACACTAGAGAAATAGCGTGACATTGTCACAGCAGGTCTTGTGCTTAGGTTAAAGATTGTTTAGTTGAGGATTGTTGGTATGGATATGGAAGAACCCGTTCTGCTATCAAAGAGAGAACAACAAGACTCACTGTAGGAGCACAAGATCAATAAAGCCGTGATAGGGTTACCTATCACGGCTTTTTGTTCTTTGTCATCACATCAGCCTCAGTAGTAACTCATGTGATCAATTCTTGTTGTTCATTAAGTGGGCTGGCTTGTTTAAGCGAGCCCATTACTGATTATAGTTTTACTTCTTGCTGCTTAGTCTTCGGTAGAGAAATACTTAGCAGGAAGTAACCCAGTATTGCTGCTGTCGTAGAGCCCATCAAGATACCTAGTCGAGCGAACGTATCAAATTCTGCGTTCGTTGGACCAAATGCCAGTGAAGAGATAAAGATAGACATCGTAAAGCCGATACCACACAACACAGAGACTGCGAAGATGTTCATGAAGTTCACGCCTTCAGGAAGCTTAGCTATGCCCATTTTCACTGCGCCCCAGCTGAATAAGAATATACCCAGTGGCTTACCAACCAGTAGACCCATCGCGATACCCAAAGGTAGCATTCCGGTTAGGCTTGATAGAGAAATACCTTCCAATGAAATACCTGCGTTTGCAAATGCAAAGATTGGCAGGATGGCAAAAGCAACGTACGGGTGCAATGCATGCTCTAGGTGTTTGAGAGGAGAACGTTCTCCTTTGTTACCCTTGAGTGGAATAGCAAAACCAATCACTACACCAGCCAATGTTGCGTGAACACCAGATTTCAATACTGCGAACCACAGAATTGCACCGACGATCAAGTAAACACTCAACTTAGTCATATGTTTAGCATTCATCATAAACAGGACACCTGTTGCGATAAAGCCAACCGTTAGAGCAAGCGTTGAAAGATCACCTGAGTAGAACAAGGCAATGATAACAACAACACCAAGGTCATCGATAATTGCTAGAGCCAGTAGGAACACTTTCAAGCTAACTGGTACACGATTACCAAGTAGCGCCATGATACCCAATGCGAATGCGATATCTGTTGCTGCTGGGATAGCCCAGCCTTGTAATGCTTCTGGATTGCCAGAGTTGAATAGCACGTAAATAAGTGCAGGAGCTAGCATACCGCCCACAGCTGCGATAGCTGGGAAGATTGCTGTCTCTTTAGACTTTAATGCGCCTTCTAAAAGTTCACGCTTAACTTCTAAGCCGATTAGAAGGAAGAAGACAGCCATGAAGCCATCATTAATCCAATGAGATACAGACATACCAAGAACGTAGCTGTGTAGAACGCCTTGATACATTTCGTTCAGTGGTGAGTTTGCTACAAACATTGCGATCGCCGCAGCGATGACTAGTATGATGCCGCCAGCAGATTCCATTTTAAAGAAGTCACGGATGACGTCGGTCATGATTTCGCCCTTATATTTATTATTTAAATAAACGAATAACAAAGAATAACCACGAGTGTATAGACAAGCCCAATCGATAGATAATCACTTCTTTGGATGTTTAACTTCGGTTTTTCCTACAAATACTAAACAATACGTCGTATATTCCATAATATTTTTACGTATTATGAATTAAGTATAGATGAGAACCCTAAAGCTGTATGCAGATTTAATTCAAGTATGGAGGGTGCTACAAATATAAAAAAGGCTATCAAATGATAGCCTTAGGTGTATTTAGTAACCAGTGAGTTGCATGAAGCCTGTTGCTTCATGACTGCCACTTGCCATGATTGGCCCTTCCCAATACGGAATCACAAAAGGAAGCCACATATCTCGCCGTTTGATGCGTGTCGTAAGGTTGATATCGTGTTCAGGGACGTTAATTATCCATTGAAGAGGCATTCTTCGCCCATTAAGCAACGTTGTATTCTGCAAAGGCTTAATAGAAATGTCGGATTCAGTCAGCTGAAAAACCTTTCCTGAGCGAGTGGCAAGAGTACCAAATACATAGGGCATCTGCTGATTGTGGCGGTAACGATTGACGCTCAACGCTGTACCGTCATCTAAATTAAAGACAAACCAATCCCACCCTTGTTGACCCACGCCAAGTAAGCCACTTCCCCACTCTTTATGTACCCATGCCGTTCCTTCAACTTCCTTGGCAACGCCATCGAGTTGCAATGTACCGGTCAAAGATAAGAAAGGTGCACTAAAATTGTAAGAAGCGACAGGCAATAAGTCGTGCTTTTTCTGATAGCCATTGTCGCCATTGAGCACATAAGGCCCTTTCGCAACCGTATCTAACTCAAGACCAAAGGTATCCGTATTCACTTGGAGTCGCCCCGGAAACGGCGTGTTACCTAGCGCTCGCCAATTCCAGTTATCAATCCAGATTCTAAAGGGACTGTTGGTCATTCCCGCCTGACCAATACCGCCACGCGCTAAACGCTGCTCTTTCCACACTTTAGAGTCAGAAGAAATGACGACATTTGAAATATAGATTTGTGGGCTTTGCCATCCTGGCGTTTCACGTTCATCCGTTGCGATGCGGAAAAAGCTCCACTGCACCGAATACTTCTTTCCGTCACTCCCTTTTAAAGAAGCGAAGTAATGCCACCACTCATGTTGGAACTCAGGGTGGAACTGGAAATCATGTGGTAGAGAAACGCTTCTGTCAGGCAATACAGGCTCAAACACATTAAAGTGCTCACTCACTAATACTGAATTAACCTCGTTAATGCCCTTATCACCTACGTCAACAAAATAGGAATAATAAGCCCACACGCCAAGGAGTGCGCCGAAGAAGCTGATCAGTAGAATAGAAGAGACAAAACGATGTCTTAGTTTTTTTGAGCCATTGCGTTGAAACATAATTAAAGCGCATCCCTCAATGACTTCATCGGCGTATTTCGGATCATTCTCATCACTGGTAAAGCACCAGCGAGCATTAATGCTGCCATCGCCCACGCAAAAGTCACTAAGTAATCCCATGGAATCACTTGTAACTCGAGCGACCACCCAAAAGACTGCTTAATAACGATATCAACGATCAAACTTGCTAACGCTAAACCCAATGGCACCGCAATCAAAGATGAAATAAGCCCGAACACAAACAACTGTAGACTTCCGGTAAATATCAGCTCTTTAGCTGAAACCCCTAAACAACGCTGAAGTGAAATATGCCTTTGACGAGAGACTTCACCCGCGACGGTCGCGAAGAAGATACCAAATACAGCAATCACTAAGGTAATGTTACCCAGTGTATCAGCAATAGCAAAGGTTCTATCGAAGACACGCATTGCTTGGCTGTGAATATTGTTGTTATCAAAGATACGTTCAGACCCTAGTCTGAAGACACTTTCCAAACGACTGCGTAAACCAATGGCATTCACGTCGTCTTTTAATATAACGCCTAATCCAACATTGCCCCGGCCTGCAAAGCCATATAGCCAATTGCGATGCGACATCATGACCTGATGGTACGGATTACCATAATCATAATAAACGCCGACAACCTGCCAACCAGAGCCAAGACTGTCGTGCAGATCAATATAGTCGCCGGGACGAATACCCAACTTGAGAGACATTGATTCGCTGATCAACACCCCTTTAGAATGATGTAAATGATACCAATAGTTTGGAATACCTAACTTGATAGTCAGCGCTTCTAGCTCACCTTCTGAAGGCCCAGTACTGACTACTTGGATACTACCCTTAGCAGAAGAGACATCTTTTTCCCAACGCCACCACACTGAATCAACTTCAGGCTGTTCTGACAACCAGTTACTCATGCGAGCAGCCGCGTTGTTGGTCGGATAGATATAAAGGTCTGCGGCCAAACGTTGAGTTAACCATTTATCGGTGGTGTCTCTAAAGCTACCGACCATGGTTTCAACGCCAATATTCGCTGATAACGCCAGCATAAAGGCCATGGTAGCAACACCACGGTAACTCATACTTGATGCTGCATCAGCGAAGAACCAACGAGCACGAACCCAACGTAATGAATAGGACAAGCTATTGAACAGCTTCCACATCAAGAACGGCGTAAACAGAGCCACACTCACGAGCATCAACGCGATGATAGCAAAGCCAGACTCTTGCGTTTGTGGCGCTTGATAAACGGCTACAGCAGCGACTAAGAAGCCACAGCCAATCAATGCCTGCCAAGTAAATTCCGTACCCGCAAAGCGCATCAAAGATAAGCGTGATGACAAACGAATAGGTTGAGATTTAAGTAAGCGAACCAACGGCCAAGTGCAAGCTAGGAAGGCACCTAATAAGGCCATCATTAAGCTATAACCGCTCCAGCGCCAATTCCAATTGATGGTTAACCCCACATTGGCATCGTAAAGGTCACCTAAGCTTGAAGACACGGCAGGCAACAGTTGGTTGGCAAGCATGACACCGAAGATGTTGCCGCACACCCAACTCACTAGCACTAAGATCAAGAGTTCTAAACATAGAGCTTTAGCCAGCTGCCAACCGGACACACCAGTCTGCCTTAATATTCCTACCAATGGCTGACGTTGAATAAATGACAGTGACATCGCTTGATAGAAGATAAACAAGCCCACGACAAACGACAGCATGCCCATCGCGGTTAGATTTAAGTGGAAAGCACTGGTTAGAGATTCCAATTCAGCTTTTGAACTGCGAGAAATCGTCAGTCCATTAGGCAACATATTCTTAAGACGTTCTAACTTCTCTGGTGGCATATCTGAACAAGCAATAACAGACAGTCCAGCGCTACGTTTCAACATTCTTAGCAGCGAGATATCTGCGATCAATCGCGTGCCGTTAATGAGGTCGTTTTGATCAACAACAACAGGCCCAAGTTCAGAGCCATCAAGAAGAGGAATATAGTCACCATTCTTCCATTCCATATGTTCAGCAAGATCATCGCTGACAAGGATTGGATACGGCGGCTTCATGAGGTTTAATGTTGTAAGATCTTTTAGCGCAACGCCAGGATGCAACTGAAGCATAGACACTGGGTCCAAGCCAATAAGCATAAAGTTTGCGCCATTTTCATCAGTGATACGGTGGTGATCAAAAGGAGAACACTGTTGAAAGCCTTCACGGCGTAGCTGGATGTAAAAGCCTTGAGGAATCTTATTGGCGTTATGCTTGGGACGAATACGATATGGAAGAGGATTCGAAAACAGTTTTTCACCGTGAGCATAGCTCTGCTTGGCGTGCTGATTGATTGCGGTAACACCAACCAGTAATGATACGCCGAGGGTTAAGCCAAGCCATACCAAAAGAATCTGAAGTGGGTAACGTCGATAATGACCGAGTAGCGCCTTAACTACGGGCCATAACATGCAGTTGCCCTCCCTGTAGACGAATACGTCCGTCCATATGCTGTGCCACTTTTTCACTGTGAGTAACCAGCAACAAAGTACATTCCAGTTCACGAGCTAAAGAGGTCAGCAAGCGCATTACTGCTTCAGCGTTACGTTCATCTAAACTACCTGTCGGCTCATCAGCTAATAGGATTTTAGGTTCCATGTACAAAGCACGAGCAATGGCCGCACGCTGTTGTTGGCCACCAGAAGCTTCTTCAGGATAACGTCCAAGTAAAGGCATAAGATCTAAAGCAGAAAGGATTTGTCGCCAAAGCCCCTTGTCTTCAGGTAAACCTTTTAATTGACGGCAAAAACGAATGTTGTCGGCAATATTAAGCGTTGGTAGCAAGTTGAATTGCTGGAAGATATGACCGATGTTGTTTCGACGATAAGCAGTACGATTACGTTCTGTCGAATCGTGCATATTGAAGTTTGGGAAAGCGATTTCGCCTGAGTCTGCTAAGTCTAGACCCGCAATAAGATTCAGTAATGTACTTTTACCAGAACCGCTTTCTCCCATTAATGCTAGCTGGTCACCTTGGTTTAATGTTAATTCAGCACCTTGCAAAACGGGGTGAAACTCCCCCCCGTCGACATAGCCTTTACATAGGTCTGACAGCTTTAACATTAAACAGCTCACATTAGTTAGAATTTGGAAGGAGAATCTACACTAATTCCCTGTTAGGAGGAAGTATTTTGAAAGATAGATCACATGCCAACGATAAAGTGATGCGATTGGTGCGCCCTACTTCAACTTCCTATTAAGTTTTTAATCCATTTTCTTGTTTTCATACGATAAAGTGACCCACCCCACTTCAGCACTTCTTCAGTGAGGAAAAGCAGATATACCCACTCAGGTGGAAACTTAAGGTAGATAGCAGCGATCGCGGCTAGCGGGATACCGATCACCCACTGAGCAATCACATCTTGATAGAGACAGAACTTCACATCACCACCCGCTCTCAACACACCAACAATGACAGTCAGCGGTACCGAGCGAATAACAATACCCACGCTGAGAATCAGAATGAACTTTTCTGAAAGCGCTCGGGTTTCCTCTGTCAAAGCGCTAAAGGCGTTCAGTATTGGCGTTTGTACGAAGTAGAGGAAAATCGCGACCACGATACTGGTCAAGAAACACAAAATCGTTAAACCTAGTGCTTGATAGTAAACCGCTTCATTGTTCTTCGCGCCAAGTTGGTTACCCACCAAAACAGCCGCTGCATTGGACAGACCAATCAATAAACTCAATGAGATAGATTCGACGGGTGTCATGACTGAAAGCGCAGCCAAACCTTGAACACCCGATTGTCCCATGATCGCGTGGTAAGCAAACAAGCCACCCGCCCACGCTAAGAAGTTAAACGTAGTTGGCAAAGACAACTTCAAGAAACGAACGACTTTCTCAACTGTCGCAGCCGCTTTGATATCACAAAATTTAAAAGCTAATAGGTGTTTAGAGAAATAGAGGTAGCCATATAAGGTTGCTACTTCAATGGCGCCGCTCAGTACCGTCGCAATCGCTGCGCCTTTGATTCCAAGCGATGGAAAGCCCAAATTACCAAAGATCAAGACCCAGTTTAAGAACACATTAGAAAGGATGCCAATACCACTAAAGAAAGTGCTTAACCCAGGTTTGTGCATCGCTCTCAAACCTACCGCCATACTACTGACGCACGACACGGCCAGCATGCTAAATGAGGTGATGACGATGTATTCAACGCCGAGACTGATGACCTCTTGAGAGTCGGTCGTCACACCCATGATTTGCGCAGGAAAAGACACGAAGAAAACAATGGTCAGCAACGCAAACAGTGTTGAAACCAACCAAGTTAACGCCGTACTTTCTCTGACGCCTTGCTTATTGCCAGCTCCCCAATATTGCGCAGTCAATAACGCACCACCAGTGGTGACACCCACCAGCATAATGGTCGTCACAAACATAGCACGGCTCGCAACCCCCACAGCCGCAATGTCTGCTTCCCCAAGCTGACCTAACATCAATACATCGACTAAGCCTCGGCTTGAGAACATAATGCTCTGTAAAGCAATAGGCAAAGCAATCGCAATAAGCCTACGAACAAAATCACCTCGAGTGTGATGAATAATTGAAGAGAGCAACATAGAGAGACCTAAACGGAACGTATTGATGAATAAAGATAAATATCGCGCTATTATATCAATGTTCGGTTTTTAACCACAGATATAAATGGAGTAACAATGAAGAAAGTACTGGTTTTAGGCGCTTCTGGATATGTTGGTTCGCAACTCCTCCCTCTCCTGCTTGAGCAAGGCCATCAAGTCACAGCAGCAGCAAGGCATATCGACTATTTAAAAGCACGAACCGAGCCTCACGACAATCTCTCACTCGTGTATCTTGATCTCGCAGATCAAGCTGCAACTCAAGCGCTCGTCCCTGATTTTGACCTTATTTTCTTTCTCGTGCATGGAATGGCTGAAGGCCACGATTTTATTGACTACGAATTGAATCTAGCACGTAACTTTGTTTCGGCTCTTGGGCCAAAGAATCAACACGTGATCTACTTAAGTTCACTTCAACCTCAGACAGCAGACTCAGAACATTTACAAGCTCGAAAGAAAACCGGTGATCTGCTGCGTAGCGGCTCTGTACCCGTGACAGAATTACAAGCGGGTGTGATTATTGGTCCCGGCTCAGCAGCATTCGAGATTATGCGAGACTTTGTTTACAACCTACCCATCATGATTGCGCCAAAATGGGTTGATTCCAAAGCGAATCCAATAGCATTACAGAACCTAAACCACTACTTGCTAAAACTCGCACACGACACGCCAAGTGACAATCAAACCTTCGAGGTTGGCGGGCCTGATATTGTCTCTTATCGAAACCAATTTGCACACATTGCTAAGACAGCGGATCGCCCTCTTCGACTCTGGGCAACATCGCTACTCACACCGCAAATTGCGTCTTATTGGTTAGGCGTGGTGACCTCTGTCCCATCAAATATAGGCAGAGCGCTTCTCGCGGGCTTAAAACACGACTTTATTGCCAGTTCGACCACCATTAGAGAAAAGTACCCTCAGAAGCTTATCTCGTTCGAAAACATGGTTGAACAAGCTATTCATTCTGAAGGTAACTTCGTAAAAAGTAATGTGTGGGGCTTTGACAAAGCAGCCTTTAAGCGCTGGCAAGCTGGCTATGGTTATTACCCTAAGAAAACAGGTGCAAGTATCACGTCGACAGCATCATTAGAATCGCTTTGGCATGTTGCTCAGCAAATAGGAAGCCCGAAGCAAGGTTACTTCTTTGCTAATGCTTTATGGCGCACACGCGAATGGTTAGATCTTCTCTTTGGCGGCGGTGTACCGGTTCGAAACATGCCGGAAGGACCGACCCTAAAAGTCGGTGACAAGATTGACTCTTGGAAGGTTATTCGCTGTGAAGAGAATCAGTTTTTATCCCTACTTTTCGGAATGAAAGGCCCAGGTTTAGGCCGACTAGAAATTACCGTATCTGACCACGGAGATGCTCGTGAACTGAATATTTCAGCTTGGTGGCATCCGAAGGGCTTTCTAGGGTTACTGTATTGGTTTGCGATGATGCCAGCCCACCTGTTTATCTTTAAAGGCATGGTAAAGGCAATTGAGAAACAGGCCAAAGAAGCAGATAGAAGAATGGAATCAAATTCGAGTAACGAGATGCGAAAAGAATAAAATCAGGCGCATAATTCGAGTGTCGGGATGCGAAGGGATTAAAAGTAGATACGAGATTGAATTGCGGGTACGAAAACAAAAAGAGCAGGCTCAATGGCCTGCTCTTTGAATCTCTAATCTCGCATATCTCCCTTAGCCAATAACGCTAATTGGGATCTCAGCCAGCTGGTTGCCTTGGTTAGCAGGGTAAACAATGTATTCACCGTGATACTTCACCACAGACTTGTAGTCCGTTACTTTGTGAAGCATGAAACCCGCTTCCATCGCTGCTTGAATGAACTCGGCGTGGTTACCACGAACAAACCAGTTCATTGGCTTAACTATCAACTCACCGTCGAAAGAGTCATCACACTGTTTGCCACAAAGTGCAAAAGAGTGTTCGCCATCCGTAAAGAATTGAATCTTACCGCCAGTCGTTAGCTCATCTTCACTCGATACGCTCCAACCCATCTCGTACATTTTGTCCATGAACGCTTCAACATCACTGTCTTTAAGCACTTTAGGCTCTTCGCCTTCAGGGAAAAAACGCCCGTAAAACGCAGAAATACGTTTAAAGGTAAAAGTTAAATCAGAGTTATTGCCTTTTGAGCGACCCTGTTTCTGCCAGCGAACCAAGTCAGGCACAATCACGCGATCATAAGCTTGGGATTTAATTGCCTTTGTTACCCAACGAACCAAATAAAGGTTGTTCGCAATAGGCGCATCAATCGCTTTGCCTGCTTTGTGCAGAGCGTAAAGCTCGCCCAATGCGTCATTCACTAACTTCTGAATTTCAATATAGTATTTTGACATTATGCCTTCTTTCCTAATGTCCAATATAGTAATGCTGACATTACTGCACACGCAGCCATTACCATAGCCATAGACCCAGCACTGTCACTTGGCAGCATCGCAACGATAGCCCCAACGACAGAACCAGTACCAAATCTTAATGTTCCCGCAAGCGATGAAGCCGTGCCTGCCATGTTTGGATAACCACTGAGCAAAAGACCCATAGAGTTACTGCCGATAGTAGAGATAGTGCCAATAAATAGCATCACAAACGGCACAATTCCCCAAAGCCCGAGATCCAATGCCCAACCGACAAGTAAGCCTACGCCAGCCAGTAATTGGATGACCAGAGCTGCCCTCAACATTGTATGAGAACCGACCTTCTTAACGATTCGACCATTGATTGTCGTCATCAGAATCATCGCAACAATGTTCAGACCAAATAGGTAACCAAACAGGTCAGGACGTACGCCATAGACATCAATGTAGACAAAAGAGCCTGCGGTTAAGAATGCAAACATCCCAGAGAACGAAAACGCACCCGAGAAAATCAGGCCCATAGCAGTCGGGTTTTTACATAAACGAGCGTAATTACGAATCGTGGTTTTAAAGCGCAATGGTTGACGATTATCGACAGGCAGTGTCTCAGGAATTTTGATTATCACCGCGAGAATGACAATCACCGCAAAAATAGCCAATACCCAAAAGATTGAACGCCAACCGAACCACAATGCTAAGTAACCACCAATCATCGGCGCGATAAGTGGTGCAACCGTCATCACCAAGGTAACGAACGACATGGTTCTCGCGAAATCTTCACGGTCGAACATATCACGCACAACGGCTTGGATTATTACCGCCGCCGCCGCACCAGCGAAACCTTGAGCGGTACGGACTAACGTTAGCGCTTCAATGCCATGAGTCGTCGCACTCACAACAGACGCGACCGCAAAAAAGAATACACCAATCAGTAGAACAGGCTTGCGACCATAACTGTCGGCTAACGGACCATGTAACAACTGACCTAATGCAAAACCTGCGGTATACGCTGTGAGTGTGATTTGTACTTCACCCGCTGTAACGCCGAGATCTTTGGCGATCGTTGGCATAGCAGGCAAGTACATATCGATGGCGAGTGGTGTCAGTGCACCAATCGCACCCAGAACCAAAAATAGCATCCAACCTAACTGAGGAGTTTGTGGTTGTGAGCTTGGTGTCTGTTGGGTAGACGTTTGCATAACTCTCCGACTAAGTACTAGGTTTTATGTAAGCATGAACATATAACAATAATGGCTGAAACTGTCCTAGTACCAGTCAAAATAATCAGCCGACGCTATCCTTGGTCGGCCACATCTACGGCAGAAAGATTACTTCCAGATAGAGTCGACTTCTTCTTGTGTTAGGTAACGGTATTCACCCAACTCTAAAGATTCATCCATCTCGATTTCACCGATACGCTCACGGTGTAGCCCTTCAACTTTATTACCAAGTGCCGCAAACATACGTTTTACTTGGTGGTATTTGCCTTCGTGAATCGTTAACAGTACTTCACGCTCAGCACGAACTTCTAAGTGTGCTGGAAGTGTTAGGCCATCTTCGCTCTTAAGCTGGATGCCCTCTTTGAATTTTTCAACGTAATCGTCTTCAACAGGTTCAACCAACCACACACGGTACGTCTTCTCGCACTTGTGCTTTGGTGATGTGATGCGGTGAGACCACTTACCATCATCGGTAATCAACACAAGACCCGTCGTATCAATATCTAGACGACCAGCAAAGTGCAGCTTGTCCATTTTGATTTCATCGAGTAATTCAAAGGCGATACGATTTGCGCCATCTTCATGCGAACAAACAAAGCCTTCTGGCTTATAAAGCATGATGTAACGTGGGCCGTGAACATTCAGTTCATTGCCTTGCCATTCCACAACGCACTCTTCAGTTACCTTGAGTGAACCGCTTTTTTGAATGACATCATTTACTGTCACTGCCTTGGATTTTAATAAGTGTGTTGCTTCTCTTCGAGTGACGCCTAACGCATCGCACAGAAATTTATCTAAACGCATGAATACCTCAACTAATCTAAGTCGGGTATTATAGTCACCTTTGCTCAATTAGTTGAGCTATTTCACACTATTTGTTTTCTACCCTACAAGACGCGATATGTATACACTCCGCCCGTACCAAGCTGATTCTGTAAAATCAGTGATTCATTACTTCAGAAAACACCAAACTCCGGCTGTTCTTGTGTTGCCTACAGGCGCAGGAAAAAGCCTTGTGATTGCAGAGCTAGCAAGGCTTGCGAAAGGTCGAGTGCTGGTACTCGCTCACGTTAAAGAGTTGGTCGAACAAAACCATGAAAAGTATGAAGGTTATGGGCTAAAAGGCTCAATTTTCTCTGCGGGTTTAGGGCGAAAAGAGACAGACCAACAAGTGGTGTTCGCTTCGGTTCAATCTGTGGTTCGCAACCTCGATTCATTCTCTAACCAATTTTCACTGTTGGTTATCGACGAATGCCACCGTGTTCCCGATGAAAAGACCAGTAGCTACCAAAAAGTGATCACTCACTTGCGCGAGAATAATTCGGGCATCAAGGTGCTTGGGCTGACCGCGACCCCATATCGTCTTGGTATGGGTTGGCTTTATCAGTATCACACGCGTGGACAAGTACGATCTGAAGAGCCTAGGTTTTTCAGAGATTGTATTTTCGAGTTGCCGATTCGCTACTTGTTGGACGAAGGCTTTCTAACACCAGCACGTATGATCGATGCGCCAGTATTGAGTTATGACTTTTCACAGCTAAAACCTGCAAGTACAGGCCGCTACAAAGAAGCAGAACTCGATATGGTGATCGAGCAATCTAAACGTGCGACCCCACAAATTGTCGACCAGATCATTGAGCTGGCCAAAGACAAGTTAGGGATCATGGTATTTGCTGCCACTGTTAGACACGCACAAGAGATCCTTGGCTTACTGCCCGAAGGTGAATCGTCAATCGTAATCGGCGACACACCAACTCTCGAACGTGACCAAATCATCAGTGACTTCAAAGAACGTAAAATCAAGTTCTTGGTTAACGTATCGGTATTAACGACAGGTTTTGATGCCCCTCATGTGGATTTAATCGCGATTTTGCGCCCGACAGAGTCCATCAGTTTGTATCAACAAATCGTTGGCCGTGGCTTACGCTTATCGCCGGGTAAAAAAGAGTGTTTAGTGCTCGACTATGCAGGCAACAGTTACGATCTTTACCAACCTGAAGTGGGCGACCCTAAACCCGACTCAGACAGTGAAATCATCACCATCCCCTGTCCTGCATGCGGCTTCAACAATAACTTCTGGGGCAAGCTAGACAGCAATGGCTTCTTGCTCGAGCACTTTGGCCGTAAATGCCAAGGCTACTTTACCGATGAAGACACGGGCGAACGCGAACACTGTAATTATCGCTTCCGAGCCAAATACTGCGGTGAATGCGGCGCTGACAACGACATTGCCGCGCGCATTTGCCATGAGTGCGATGCAACCTTAGTCGACCCAGATAAAAAACTTAAAGAAGCACTGAACTTAAAAGATGCGTTGGTGTTTGAGTGTTTAGAGATGGACCTTAACGTTCTCAAGGACGACAAAGGTAAGTCGCAACTTAAAGTCACTTACCGTGGCGAAAACCAAGCACAAGTGCATGAATTTTGGTCATTAACCACCAAGAAACAGAAGCAGAACTTTAAAGATCAGTTTGTTCGCCCTCACCTTGCCGACAGACACCGCCCTTTTGAAGAAGCTTCACCAACGAAAGTGGTTGCTCATCAACATCGATTCCGCCCACCTCAATTCGTGATTGCACGTAAAGTCGGGCGTTTTTGGAAAATGAGAGACAAGATATTCGAAGACGAGCTTCAGCAACGTTAACATCTCACTTTTTGAGAACCTAAATCTCATTATTCATCAGGTTCACTTTCTGTTCAGAATTACTTTTTTATACTGAACGCTATCAACCTTCTCTAGGATTCGCTATGTTTAGTAAAGTTATGATTTCTATGTTTTCTTTAAGCTTAGGCTTATGTGTCGCTGCTAGTGCGTGGGCTGACTCAGATCATAACGGTCATGATCTTGTACAAGATGTCCATAAAGCGGGAACCCGTATCGAATTTGAAGAAGATCAAGACGAAGTCTACGAAGCCGTACGCGAAGGCTATATTCGCCCTTTCTCAGAAATGTATGCGGCCGTTGAGAACGATCTTCATGGCAGAATCATTAAAGTAGAGCTAGAAGAAGATGACGACATTTGGGTGTATGAACTAAAAATCAATTACCAAAACAACATCATCAAAGTCGAATACAACGCCGAGACGTTAGAGATGCTCATGATTAAAGGCCGAAACTTTAAAGACGCAATTAAACACGGTGAATAAGTAAGCGCCGCAACTTTAAAGACGCCATTGATCACGACGACCATTAAGCACAACGAACAGTCATTACAAGAATTAAGAAGAACAATTATGAAAATTTTAGTCGTTGAAGACGAACCTCGCTTGGGCCAACAAATTCTAGAAACCCTTGAGGGAGCCGACTGGGTTCCAGAACTTTCTCAAGACGGTATTGACGCACTCTACCGTGCAACATCAGAAGAGTGGGATGCCATCGTTCTCGATTTAGGTCTACCTAAGCTGGACGGCCTAACCGTATTAAAAGGCATTCGAGACGAAAACATTAACACGCCAGTGATTATCTTGAGTGCGCGTGACACGCTTACGCAGCGTGTAGAAGGCTTGAATGCAGGCGCTGATGACTACCTAACTAAACCATTCGAAATGGTCGAGCTGATAGCCCGCATTCGTGCTCAACTACGCCGAGCGTCAGGCAGTGCTGCTCCTATACTTCAAATTGGTGATTTAAGCCTAGACACACGCAGCTCTAAAGTGTTATGGCAAGGTCAAGCGGTTAGCCTCACGGCGCTAGAATATAAAGTTGTTGCGTACTTCATGCATAACCAAAACAAAGTTATCTCGCGCACTGAGTTGGTTGAGCATATCTACAAGCAAGACTTCGACCGCGACTCGAACACGGTTGAAGTGTTCATCGGTCGTATTCGTAAGAAGATCGCACCTAAGATAATAAAAACCGTTCGTGGCCTTGGCTACCAACTGAATGCTGAATAACGCTGTATTTAATTAAGCTAAGAGCAGTCATCAATTTAAGCACAACCATCAATTAAGTGGACAGCCTGTGCTGATCGTCGTTGTTCTCATAGCAAGATGAGCAAAGACAGGCTGGTAACGTATGAATCTAAAAAAACGAACACTTAAAAACGTCAGTCTAAAAAGCCGCTTGCTCCTCGCCGCGGCTTTTTGGCTAGGTGCGATGATATTAGCGGCAGGCGTCGGAATACCTAAGTTGGTTAACGATTACTTGGTCGATGACGTCAAGCAACAGCTCAGCCTAACCATGGACGAGTTAACCGCCAACATAGAAACCAACGACAGTGGTAACCTCATCATGGCAGAGCGTCTGTCTGATCCTAGGTTTAACCAACCCTACAGTGGTATTTATTGGCGAGCCGCTACTCAAGACCAGATTATTCGATCTCGATCTCTATGGGACAAAGACCTCACCATCAAGCGTTCGCCGATTCATACTTCAATCAAAGGGCCTGAGAAAGAAAAGCTGATTTACATCGAGCAGGATATCTACCTGCCTGAACTGAACGATCCTGTCACGATCACCATTGGTATTGATGAAGACCCATTAGAATCCACACTGACCGAACTTACAGGTCAAGTCTGGTTGATTCTGATGTTGCTGTTTGTGGGCGTGCTGATGTTGATTGGTATTCAAGTCAGCTGGTCACTATTGCCACTCAGTAAGATGCAACGTGAACTGGTGATGTTAAGAAACGGCGAGCAACAAGGGTTAAGCGACAACTACCCGAAAGAGGTTTCTCCATTGGTTTCTGACCTCAATGCCCTACTCTTCCACTATCAAGAGTTATTGGAACGAGCGCGTAACCACGCTGGAAACTTATCTCACGCTTTGAAAACACCGCTGTCGGTTTTGAAAAATGAGATAGAGCGACTTCCAGATGATGATAAGACCTTGTTACAACAACCCATTCATCAGATTCAGAACCAAATAGATTATCATCTTGGCCGTGCACGCATGGCAGGTGCAATGAACATTCTTTCGGTGAAATCGTCACCTTGTGAGCGTGTTGAAGCTATCTCAATGGCGTTTGATAAAGTCTACGCTGCTAACGAAGTCACCATGATTAACGAGCTAGACTCTGAGATTGAAGTGGCAGTAGAGAAAACCGACCTTGATGAAATGGTCGGCAACCTACTCGAGAACAGTTACAAATGGGCGAACAGCATTATCCGAGTCCATTCGAATGAACTCGACGATGGCAACATTGAATTGGTGATTGAAGATGATGGCCAAGGCATTCCTGAAGAGAAACTTGAGCAAGTCACCAAACGTGGTGTTCGACTTGATGAAACCACACCGGGAACAGGATTGGGGCTTAACATCGTGAATGAAATGGCGCACAGCTACCGAGGCAGCCTAACGCTCAGCAAGAGCCCAATGGGCGGATTGAAAGCCTCTCTTGTTCTGAAGGTGTCTAAGGTCGTATAAAGCTCTTAATCGGAACATAAAAGCTAAACCACACATAAAAGCAGGAGTTTGCACAATTTTGCAAACTCCTGCTTTTTTCTACCAATACACCATTGTATTGAACGGCGATACCTTCAACATAACCAGCGCGTCTATGGTCAGTCAGACCTTATTCAATCCGATCATAGCCAATCACAGACAACCGCCAATTATTGCATAGAGTGAAGCCCTATCATGTTGCCTTCACTATCACTCACAATACTGATAAAACCATGCTGCCCAATGGCCATTTTCGGCACTTGTAAAGCTCCACCATTTTCTGCGGCTCGACTTGCTTCTGTCGCACAATCCTCACAAGAGAAATAGACCATCGTGCTGTTGCCGCCAGCTTTGACATGAGACATATAACACAGCGCACCTGTAGCGCCGTAGCTGTCCATATCACAAGGAAACACCCACATTTCAACATCCATTCCCGCTTCAACATCTAGCTTATCAAGAGTGACATTAAACACAGCCTCATAAAAAGCCTTCGCTCGCATCATATCGTCGACGTAAATTTCAAACCAACCAATCGGATTCATTTGCATAACTTTGTCCTTAGCTTGTGCTTCTTAATAGCACCTTATTAGCATAGACAAAGGCAGAGAGATTAATGCGGAATAAGGACTTTGATTTGGAACTAAACAGTGGTGAAGTTTCCCACTGAGCATTATGTTAATAAGGGTTTAAACAAGGCTCAATGGGAACATTCTAAGAATCAATGGGATAATCCGAGGAGACGAAAAATAGAGTGTGATGTGTTAATCCGGGCTTCTATATGTCATTGGCTGCGACATCCAGTTTCTGTTCGTCAAAACCATAGGAACTCGCCCCAATCATGAGTATGTTGCCATCAGTATAATAGTCATTGCTATCATTCATTACCTCAGCCTTAGCAAGCGGCACATTCGCGATACCTAGACTCGGATAAAGCGATTTAATTTGTTCTGCCAGCCTATCGCGCTCTTCATCCGCATTAGGATCAACCCGATGAAGAATGGTGACAATACCAGAATACGGGGTCACTTTAAGACCATCATCGTAGCTGATTGCGCCTAACCACTTAGGTCGATTGCTATTATGATCAAGCCCTGCATTCCACCAACGAATATGGCTTCTTTTCATTAGATTCCCCGGCAGTTGAAAAGCCATATCTTGTGGCTTGTTTCGCCAATATAAATCCGACACTGGCGGCGTTTTCTCTTTCAACAATACGAGATAACCTGTCCATTCAATCTCATTACGAGAGAAGGTTTGATTCTCTATCCAACCGAGTTGATTCATCAATTCACGCGGTGACTCCCCAACGTAAACAACATTAATCGCTTGTGCGTCATAAATCGGGGACAGGCCGGGAAATGCCTTATATGTTACTTGCTCAAGGTCAATAGAAGCGACCTCTTCTGATATTTGCTGCGTTAAAAAATCATCCGCTTTCCAGAAGAAGTGGGCGTAATTTGCATACAACACAGATGCTAACAATAAGGCACTCGATTTCAGCATCAGGTATCGCCATTTCATTCTATAACCAATGATCGTCACGACTAAAACGGCAAATGCGCCAAGTATTAAGCTTTGGTGTTCAGCGAGGAATATCTTAACGCTATTAAGCAAAGGAAAGCTCTCGACGCCATGCGCCAATAACATGCCCCAAGCGATAAATTGTCCGCCGCCAAGAATGAGCCCAAACAAAGCTAAAACACTAAAACTACGCCACGGTACACGGTGAGAACCGGCAATGAATGGCACAACCCATGCTATAGGCCCTAACAGACGGGCGAATAATATGAGATAGGTGCCCTTACGAGCAATTAAGAATCGACAACGCGCAATCAACCTTTTGGTTTTAGGGCGGAACTTGATCAGTTTACGCTGTGCTTTTGCGCCGTATCGGTAACCAATCAAATAACTCAACTGATCTCCCAATAGGCCTCCAAGCATCACAAACACCAGCGCAGACCAAGCACCTGAATACGCTTGGTACCCTGCTGCGATAAAGAAGGGCTCACCGGGCACAAACAAGTTGGGGCCAATCAACGCATCACCTAAAGCCCCTAAGAAAAGTCCTATTCCTTCAAACATTTCAACCCCAACGCTTATTGCTCGTTATAGTGTCCGAACTTATATTTCATTTCATTATTACGCATCTCGCCAGAGAAAAAACGTCGTACATTGGCTTGCAAATACGTCATGCCCGTTTTCATAATCCCATCTTGATCAAGCCTTCTAGGGTCGAATCCAAAAGTCATATTAAGGAAGCGAAAACGCCAAGTCTTGCTGGCTCTTTTCACGTAATCACAATCTTCACAAAGGACAATAGCTTCATCAAAGCCACCTATCTCTTGATGCACTCGTTTGGTCGAGAAAATACAAGCACCAACCGCTGTAGGGAAAAAGTATTGGGTCGTAAGCAAACCTGCGTTGAACAGTCCGTAACCTAATTTATGCACCAAAGGTAACCCCTTAGAACTCATGTACACGCCAGCCACTTCCAACTTTCTTTCATCAAGTTCGTAGAGCGCTTTTGCTAAGAAGTTACGAGGCAAGCTAACATCGGCATCTAAAAATAGGATTCTCGAGTGCTTAGCCAAAGAAGCGCCAGTGTTTCGGCCTAAACTCACACCACGCTCTTCCATATGATGCACGGTCAGCTCTGGCAAGGCGCTTTCATAAGCCTGAGCGACTTCTCTGGTGTTATCTTCACTATTGGAGTCGACAACAATTACTTCGAACTCTTGGTGGGTTTGCACACTCAACTCTTCCATCAAGCGCCCAATTCGTTTCTCTTCGTTTAATGTAATAACGACAATACTTACTGGTTCCATAGCTTCACCTATTCATTCTGCTGTTTGATTAGCATTAAGAATAACTAACCAAGCCTTAACCAAGTCTTAGGCGAACATTCATTTTCCGTTCATTAACTTGATGATTTAGTAGCACTATAAATAGATAAGATTGGCAATCTAAAAGGAGATAAAATGGGGTAAATAAGAGTTAGTGAACGTTTTATCTCCAAACGAATCATTTATCGAAGGAAATTCACTTTGAGATGGGCTTCTGACTTGCTCAGATTTGAATGTGATGTTAGTATCCGCGCTCGCTTAAGCATGAACTCGTTTATGCATAAGCTTTACCACATACTCAAGGTCGCATTGAGGTGTGAAGTTAATTTTTACTAATTTGAGAGTAAAACTATGAAATTTGAAGCAGTAGTACGTACTGAACTAGGTAAAGGTGCGAGCCGCCGCCTACGTCACGCTGGTAAATTCCCAGCTGTAATCTACGGTGGCGAAGCAGCAGCTGTAGCTATCGAACTTGTTCACGCTGAAGTGATCAACCAAATGGATAAGCCTGAATTCTACGAAGCAATCACTCTACTGATTGACGGCGCAGAAGTTAAGGTTAAGCCGCAAGACGTTCAACGTCACGCGTTCAAGCCTAAAGTTGAGCACATGGACTTCATCCGTATCTAATTCCCTACCAAGGAATAAGATTGGATTAATCCAAGCCTTCTGCATAGAAAAGATAATCGATCTTACCAGTCGAGAAATCTAGAAATTCGAAACCCCGATACTACCAACATCGGGGTTTCACCGTTTTTGAGCCCTCAAAAACGTCGTAAACATGTTATCGAATCCAAACTAAAGATACCTACCCACGCGCTCTACTTCTTTCAAAGCAATACGATCGGCTGCTATACCAACAGGAGCTGAACCTAGTGAATACCACTTAACATCATCAGCCTCTTGAGCGGTGATATCTCCTTCCCAGTCACTCACGATAAAATAATGAATCAACTGAAGTTCCTTCGTAGGATGGTAAAGCGAACACAAGTATTGGTAATCAATCGGAACAACATTAAGCTCTTCATCGAGCTCACGAAAGAGTGTCTGAACCAGGTTTTCACCGTGTTCAATATGGCCGCCAGGTATAGTGATTAAGCCGGGATCGGTCTCCTTAGACTCACTACGCTTTTCTAGCAATACTTGCGATTCGTTCAGCAAGATAAAAGAGACACACTCATATACATCCATCGGGGGTTCCTTAGGCCATAGTTTATATATTTAGACTTTCTTTACGACAACAGAGCCCGCAATGAAGTCGTGAATCGCTCTGCGTTTGTGATTAAACAACATAGAGATGAACTCTAAAAGAACCCAACCAATCATTGCGTAACCAACAAAAATAAAGGCTCGGGTTTGCTCTAATCTTTCCCAGGTTTGGCCGTAGAACGACAGTTGTGCATAAGCATAGAGACTAAAAGGTATAAGCATGATTGGGACAATATCTCTCATACAAGACTGTTTGAGGGTTAGGTTTCTGCTTTCAGATACATCGACCACTTTTACTCTCGTGACCATCTTACCAATCGTTTGTCCATATTTGGCATGCATACCAACGTAGTAAGTAATCCCTATCAGTGAATTCACAATTCCCCAAGCAAAAACACCACCTGAACTAATCACTCCAGAAAGCACGTAATCATCTATCCATTCCAATGGCAAAAATACGATTGAATCTATCCAGATAGCAAAGAAGCGTCTCCAAAAATTTGAATACTTATTGGTGTACATTCTTGTTCCTCACGCACTTATCGATAACGAAAGAGAGAAACTACAACACATAAGTTTTTTAAACATTAAACTGACCATAATTTATAAAACAAATGCGAAGTGGTATGCATATACCACCATTCCCCCAAATTGACTAGCCGATTCACCTACTCTCGAATCAGCTTTTTGCTCAGCCTTTCATACAATTCAAAAGCTTCTGTTTTAGATATCAAATTTCCGAGAGCGTATTGATGAGCTAGCTCAATATCGTCGCTTTGATTGGAGTAATAGCGCTTGGCGACTGCAGCGCACTGGCTCAGATTGGTGTACCAACTGCCGTCTTGCTCAGCCACAAAATAATACGCCGCTCGCACTAACTTTTTACCAATTACCTTAACGATATCCGCATCAGTCATTGTTTTGAAACTCGAGGGCATTTGCTTAAGAAAAGTCGATAAATCGCCATTAAGAGCTTGGGCTATTTCATTACTGGGCTTATATCGTGGAAACTTTATAGATAGATCATTCCCCCAAATACAACAGCAACAATGCTTGAGCCAAAACTGCCAATGGAATTCTTCGTTGGGCTGCAGAACCTCTGAGAGAGACCCTGGATCAATATCAAGCTTAGTCACTTGAGGATAGGTTTGGGGTATGGTGTCGGAAAGTAGGTTAAATACTTCCTTTTCTCTCTGACCAATAGGCGTAGCGAGTACGATCGAAACATCCAAATCAGAGCGACCAACAATGGCTGTTCCTCTAGGCACGCTTCCATACAAGTAGATACCATCAACTTGACCTGGAAGTTCTCTTAGCAGCGAATCAACGACTGCTGACACCACTTCTTGAAATTCAGTCGCAATGTTCTTTGGCGAATAAAGATTTTGAATGAACCCTTCTCGATCGAGTCCTCTAGTTTGTTCTTGCACCTTGGGTTCCTATTTTAATCGTTATAATTAATCACACCGGATTCTGATGATGATTTGAGGAGTGCCAGTGGTTAAAGTAACATTAACTCTCGCTTAGTTTTATCGTCCAACTTTTCAATCGCGTAGCGAAAAGCAACTCTTGGTATTGCGGCATGCTTAGCGTTTAAATAACCAATAACCTGTTGAGGTTCCTTTTTACTGAGGACTTTAAGCATCCAACCATATCCTTTCTGCACGAGGTCATGTCCATCTTCTAGCAATAGGTCTGCTACACAAAGCGGAGCCAACGCTGAGTATCGATTCTGATTGATCGGATAAATTAAGATGACAGCAGCAGCTCTACGTACAGCAAAATTTGAATGCTCGACCCATTTGGTTGTGAGTTCGAACAACTCATTGTATTGAGACAGTAACTCACCAAACGCATGAGTGCAGAAATCATCACAATCATTCCAGTCAGTGACATACTCCATTAACCAATGCTCAAAGATTGGAAACGTTTCTTTCGAATATTGTTTTCTTACTCTAAAAGCCCAGTCGTAAGCAATAACACCTAACGCCCAATCCCTTTCTTCAAGCAATTGAGTACACAGGGACAAAACATTAGAGATATCTTTATTTTTGATGGTTTTAAAAACGAGCGCCGATATAGATCGAACCAGCCCTGTTTTAACACTAGCCTCTGGATAACCAACGTCTGAAAGATGAAGCTTTACCGTTTCAACGATATTCATTAATTGCCAAACCTTCATAGAACTAAAATTAATATCAAAGTGAGATACACAGCGCTTAAACCATACGCATGGGATTTATAAAATATAAGTTACCTTAATCACAACATTCATTATTGAGCATTTAAATTACCACTAAAACAAGGATATTCCCTTTGGTAAGAGTAACTTATAATGCATACTAGCGACCTTAAAAAGAGGTGCTAAATGAAAAAGAACGGTTTTACACTTATTGAGCTTGTTGTCGTTATTGTGATCCTTGGAATACTCGCCGTAACTGCTGCTCCAAGGTTCCTCAACGTAAGTACCGATTCTCATATTGCAGTTGTTAAAGGTACTGGTGCTTCTTTTAAAACAGGGGTCGATCTTGCCTATTCAAAAAATTTAACCTCAAACGGTGGTGGTGCTTCCACGAATGTCCCTATCTATGATGACTCCGCGACCGGCCTGCTTGACTTCAATGAATGGGGATATCCAGCCCAGCAATGGCACTTACCTGAAGAATCTCCAAGATTAGATAACGCTGAAGATTGCATTTCGGTATGGGGCGCACTGCTCCTCGATCCACCTAGTGTTTCAAGTTTCAATTCACCAGAAGAAACCGACTACATTGCTGAATATGTACAGACGGATCAGTGTATCTATCATTATCGAGTCGTACCGGGTATTTCCATTGACTACAACTCAATGAATGGTGATGTCACTGTCGACGATGACCCAGATAACTAAACCTTAAATGTCGGTCTCTCAACATACTTGGAATTTGACGGTTTCTCTAAAGAAAAGTGCCACACATTAAGAATCAACACCTCACGTTTAAGACCGGATCGTTTTCGCGTAAACGAGCGTGCTGTCTAGCTCTCCTGATGGCAAACGTCGGTCATTAGCGAAACACGCCTCTTGTTGATATCCACATCGTTTAGCTACAGCCCGACTTTTCAAATTCGAGCCTGCCATTCTAATTTCGATTCGTTTCGCACCTTTTTGAATGAATGCATACTCTTCGATAATTCGGATGGCTTCACTCACATAACCAAAGCCAGTTTGGGATGTTTGTAACCAATAGCCAATTTCAAAGTAAGAGACAGTACCGCCTCTGATCATAAAACCAATAGCCCCGATAAATGCCCCCGTTTTCTTTTCAATAATATTGAACCAGAATTCTCCAATAAAGTTGGCGAAATTATTGGTAGCATCTTGAATGTTAAGTTCGAGCTGCTCTTTAGTTAGAGAATCAGAAACCCAAGGTAAGAATTGGGAAAACTCGACCTTGCATTCATTAATCACATCAAACATCTCTTCGCTGTATTTTAATGATGGGGGGGTTAATTTGAGCCTTTCACTTTCCATTGCTATGCCTTTTTCCATTCAGAACGTAGAATCGCCAGCACAACGGTATCCCACCACTTTCCTTTAAAAAATCGGTGTTGATTGAAATACGCTTCTTGCCTCATTCCGAGCACCTTACACAATTTAATCGCAGCCAAGTTCTTGCTGATGGTTTCCGCGTAAATACGGTGTATGCCTAACTCTGAGAAACCGAAACTAGCTAGGGCTGCTGCAGCCTCTAAACTTAGTCCTGTTCCCTGAGCTTCTCTCGCGAAAGCACAGCCCATTGAAGCTTGTAGGTTATCTTCAAGGCGTAAACAAACGGTTCCAATAAACTTCCCTGAATCTTTGCTTTCAACCGCTAGCTGGTAGGACTGTCGAGGAGCTTCTGAAGCCTGCTCAACAAACAGCTGGGTTAACTCTCGATATTTGTTAGGTTCGCAATCACTTTCATCATAGAAACGCTGATACTTAGCGTCTTGAGACATCGCAACAAAGGCACACTCGTCTTCGAAACTCATATCTCGAAGTATCAACCTGTCAGTTTCTAACTTAAACATCAAAATTCCTTTTTATCTTATAGCCTTGAAGGGAAAAGTCTCGAAGGTGTTTACTCGTATACGTTCCCATTGTGTTTTAACCAACCGTGAGCATGACGGTTGTTAGGGTCTCTGTGAGTCCAGTGAATTACGCCACCTTTCTTGTTCCATTCATATTCGCCATAGAATTCAACTCGGTCACCTTTTCCCAATCCTTGAATACGAGGAGCTAGGTCAATATTGTGCGCGACTAACACGGTTTGTTTACTGTCCAATCGTAAGATGAATTTTTGATGTCTAGAACCTTTGTTATCGTCTGGAAGTATTCGATAGACTGTACCAGAGCCACGAACTTGTACATCGCTTTGGTGACTCTCGTAAGCTTGTTTAAGACGAACATCATTAGCTTGAACATAACCAACGCCAAAGCAAAGCACTGCCAAAATTAGAGCAAAAAATTGTTTCATTCCTTTTATTCCTTTCGTTTCCATACTGATATATTCATTGGAATTGCTGGTTAAGTAAGTTCCTATTTAACGATGCTTGTATTGAGTAGGACAATACCCTCTCGATACGTCTGAACTGCGCAGTTTGACATGCTTGGTCGAGCGCCCAGAAACACGTGAGCGCCACAATTTAAAACTGCCAAGCTTCAGATGGCTTCGCATGAAGCGAATCACTTCTGATTCATTCAAACCAAATTGCAGCTCTATGGCCTCAAACGGGGTTCTATCTTCCCACGCCATTTCTATAATTCTTGATTCATTCTCTTTAGTTAGCTTCATTACATACTCATCCATTATAAACTGGGTAAAGTACGCTAGCTCTCACGTTTTAGATCAAAGTGTTATAGTTAAATTGAATACCAAATCACGCCCAAAAAGGGGGTATTTTCAGCTATCTTCTCTCCTGCCACTCGCAGCGCAACAACCCATATTTTACCGAGTCATAATACTCGCCTTGGAAATAACGAACTTTTCTGAGCCTCGCCTCTTGTTGAAAACCTAATTTCAAAGCCAGAGACATCATACGAGGGTTACCTGACCAAGTGGTTAAGCCCACTCGTTCGATCTGCTTGCTTTCGAATAGGTAAGATACCCAAAGAGGAAGAGCCAATGCAGCAATACCTTTACCCCAATACTCAGAGTTATAAATAACCACACCCGCTTCCAACCACCGTGTTTCTTCGCATTCCCAATAGCAACTGACAGTCCCAACAAGAACATCATCTACAACCACCAGCTGTAAATCGAACCCATCGAGTAAGCGTTGAAACGAATGGCTTTCAAATTCGTCTAATGACGGTTGGGAATATGGGAAATAAGGGCCGTTAAACTTCGTCCACTCATCGTTTGAGATAACCAAAGCATAAATGGTGGCCAATTCGCTAGGCATGGCGGGCCTAATACTTACCTGCATTTTCTCTCCTTGGTTTGCTGCTTAGGTTTGGTTCTTGGTCTAATTTCTAGAGGGATTAGTCGCGACCACAGCAGCTAGTAATCTCATAATAACCATTAATAATAAAGTAACTAAATCGAATGACTACCAATCGAGCAACGAGGTAATCATGGGGTTAGGTAAGCTTGTGCGAACTCTCTCAGCACTCTGCATTATTGTGGTGATTGCTATCTCCGCATTTTATACCATCCACTTTGATGTCCGGGCTGGAATAAGCAGGTATAACATCTCGCTCATAAGACATCACTGTGCCTCTATCAGCACAAATGGAACCAAAGGAATATTGAGGAGCTTTGGGATACGTTCCAGAGATGTAACTTTCGATACTACCAGAGTCTTTCAATAACGTTTTGTAGTCGTGATTAGCACCACTCAAATGGCCAATTTCATGTTCCATTGTCGAGTCTGGGCAATTTATCGCTAAAGAAAAAAAATAGGATGCTGAAGATGAAATACCACAATAATCAGACTCAAAACTAGAATTATAATTAGAAAAGACTATCCCTGTAAAAATGGGGACACCGTCTTCTGTTGTTTCAGGAATCGGTTCTTCCATCGATAATTTTAATAACCTCTCTGCTGCGCTCAAATCTTGAAACCATAGGCTATCGATTACCGAGGTGTAGGTCACCTTGGTTACTTTTCTCGTCATAGGAATGCAGGAGTTTTTCAACACCAGATTCGAATAGCTTTCCCATGTCGCTATTTTAGAGGCAACAAATGCTTTGGAATATTCGGCTAACACCGATTCATCAACATAAAGGTGGATCTCTGTATTCAAAACCTCGCTCTGTGCACAAGTAGGAAACTCGATGCTTTGAGCATGGGTCAATCGGCTAAAACTCGACACTAAAATCAAAGCGTAACCAACTAGCCGGATAAGTCTCGTTAAAAAACTCTTATTTACTCGCGTATTCACCGCCACCCTCTCTCTAAGTTCAAAGTCCTAAAGACCACTATAAATACCGTGACTTAAGGTTCATAACGTTCACATTTGCCAACATCGTCGTTGGCGTCTAAAAGTAACCTGCTCTATCTATGTTTTTCAGAAAATAAAAAAGCTCGCCAACGAGTGACGAGCCTTAATCATTATTGAACCTAACTGATTACGACACCTTGCTTACTAAGAAACTTGGTCACGTAACGTCAATTCGACATTTTTCAAAATTTTGAACTCTTCTCGAGTACAACCGCGAGCTACGGATACCCAATGATCACCGGTTTCGTCTGCCCCTTTAAATTCTGCACGCAACTCGTATTTTCGCCATGAGACAAAAGCCAAAATAAAAGTCAGCGCAAGCATACGCAGGCCAAACTGAGGAACAAACGCCCAAGTCGCAGCGGAAAGTACTAAAGCCAATGAAACGATATTGATAGCGTTTTCTTTGAAGCCCAATTGACGAATTTCTAACTGTTTAATTTTACGCAAACTATAAACATCTTTCTTAACTCGTAGTTCATTAGAACTGACAAGGAAATCCGTCTCTTTATATGGTTTACGAAATCGCATTAAATTCGCTAACCCGTTGCGTGTTTGGTTCTTATTCATCGCCTTTCTCCATGTTATTTAAAGGTTAGTAAAAACTAATATAATCATGAAGTTATTGATGAGTAGGGAATTTATAAATCAAATAAATGTTAAAATCAAGCCTGTGCAATTAATAACACTTATAACAACACGGGTTAAGCATGCAATATTTCAATATAGGGAGGATTCATTAGCGTGTTTCTGCATCACAAATCAGTGTACTTTAGCCAAGCTGGTTACAAGCCAATAATTGACCCAATCTCCCCTCTAACAAGCCAAACGGCAGGCATGATGTCTTCTGCTTTGTAACCACTTATTTCAACGAGATTTTTACAATGAATCTCGCGTTCTAGGAATGCTGAACCACCGTCACATAACGCTCCATCTTCCATAATCAACACAACTACGCACCCTCTTACTTATTGGATTTTTGAATACCAAAATCATTCAATTGAACATATCAACACAGCTTACCAATTAAGCAATTGATCTCATAATAAAGAGGTTGTACGCTTACATTATGCACACGGTTACCTAATGGAGATCACGATGAATGAACTACTGACATGCGCTATGGAACAGAAACAACGAACAACAGTGACGAGTTTATTCGCAAGGAATGGGTTCAAGATCGCAGCCACTGATTTTGATGACGTGACTTTCGAGCGAGAAAGTGTATTGGTCAATGTTCGTTTTGATGCGTCTTCAAACGTTGAATCGATTTCAATTCTAAACAACTAACGAGATCACTAGCAGGACGCTAAAATGATTGAATGGCCAACATTCGAGTCATTTTAGCGTATCTTGCGACCCGTTCTTTTCTACGTCCCCCATCCTCTTCTCTTCCAAAAAGCCTCCGAGTGACAATTAGATCAATAACTCGCAATTCCATCAGCTTGGCTTATATTTATTAGTCTCCTAAAAGGTTAAAACCACCGACTTTAGTCGGTCAGCTTTAGCT
>NZ_OSDX01000025.1:0-64420 GCF_900382755.1 Vibrio sp. Evd11 | reverse complement strand
TGAAGCCTTTTTTCTATCTAAATAAACCGCTTAGCCCTTAAGATCCTGTCTATGAGTGGCCCTATAAGGGCGGATTATTGCAGAAAGATACTTGTTGAGCATGGACAAACTACAATCAAAAAGACGCAAAAGATTTGGGATTGTCCTAGCGAGTACACAAAATCTGGTAGCACTTGTACAAAAACAGTGACCAAGTCTGTCGTTAAGCATTGTCCATCGGGTAGCTTAAATGGTGGTCGCTGTATCGTTTCACCGCTACGCCACTCACCTATTAAAGAAACAATGGCAACCTTGTATCCGCGTTATTCTAATAACGCTGAACAACAAAACGTTGCCGCATTCCGCTACCTCGATAACATGTTTACTTTAGACCCAGCGCTAGGCGATATTGTGTCTACGATGAGCTCTGAGGTACTGAGCCAAGATTTTTCTAAGCTATGGGCCAACGCAGAGAAATTGACAGCCGATAATGCCATTGAGGTGGTGGAGGGCTTTGCAGCACTGCAGTCGGATTTACCTTACCTTAAAGAGATACTGTTTGATGTTTACTACGACCGTGCGGCTGCCGAATTTATTTTAGCTAACCGTTCGATTGACCAAGCTCGAATCGATTGGGTTAAAGATGCAGATGTCTCGGTGGCTAGCCTCGAGCGAAGCCGTCAAAACGCCGTTGATATTCTACAGAGTAGCTTGAATGAGTACTGGTCGCTTATCGACAATCATCCACAGGCGTATGTGACGCAATTACCACAGCGTAATTTACAGAGTGCGCGATACCTTAATGGTCAGGGCCAACATTCACCTATCTTTGAAGGCGAAGCTTTAGTAGTGGGGTACAAAGACGCTCTGCTGGTGTATCAAATGATGAGCACCCTACTAGATCAGCAAGTGCACCTGAGTAAGCTCAAAGCGGTCTACGCGAATACCGACACAATGAAAGCGTTAGCAGTAGAGGCGCAAACTCTGCTTAACAGTGTGACATTGAAAGCCACGCAGCTTGAGCTGTTATTAGGCAGCGATGCGCAAGTGAGCGCAATGCTGGTAGCAGAGCAGGCGAAGCTGAATAGCCTTGCGATGAAACTGGGCTCGGTGATTCATTGGTTAAAAGGCGAGGGTAACTACCTAGGGCTTCCTGATGACTTTGTTTTGTTCTTGCAAGGGTACAAAGACAAAAACCACACCGTTTATGACTCGTTTGACGCGATTAAAATGTTACTCAAAGGCAGCGCGTATGACGTCGTACCATCGGCAGAGAAAGCGCTGCAAGAGGCGAAAAACGCGACTGCGAACTACCGCTATCAACGCGACCAGTTCAGGCAGACCTTCACCAACGAGCAGCAAGCGCTCAATAACCAGCTGTTTAAACTGCTGGGTTGTTCGGTAGGACAAGGCGACAACCTGTGTGCGAGCCAGACAGAAGCGCAGAGAAAAGGCAGCTTAATCGCTCAACAGCAACAAAGCATTAAAGCGGCGAAGCTGGGCGTCGAAAGAGCGCAGAAAGCACGCCAGACCATCACAGGCAATATCACCATTGAGATGGAGCGCCTTGAGCAAGAGAAGCAAGTTCATGATGCGATTGATAAAATCATGGTGCAGTTTGGTCAGAATGAGTTGTCGTTGAGTCAGTTGCTTGAAGAGAAACGAGATGCGGAGCGCGATGGTTCATCGTCAGGCAAAGTCACTGTCGATATTAGTGAGTTATTGAAACAGGAAGATTTAGATACTCTGGATAACTTTGTTACCGAAACGGGTAACGTAGATTTGTCATTGGTACAAGCAGCGCTGGCCAGCTTAAAAGAGGACTTAAAAGACGTGCCGCGTGATGACGCCATTCAGTACACACAAACCTTGGCGGTGTTAGAGCGTGCAACTATTAGAGGCCTTGAGCGCGGGTTACTCGACGTGAATTCTAAGGCGCGCATCAAAGCGCTCATGTTAGAGCTCAAAGCGGCAGAAGTGGACATCGCGAAGTCGATGAGCTACCTGGCTTATGAAGTCGAAAGGTTAGCAGGGTTCAGTGCGGAAGCAGAGCGACTGATTGCGCAGTTGGGCGAAAACCAGCAACAACAAGCAGACCGTTACTATGCTAACCCAGTGCATTACAGCGTACTGACAAAAGAAGCATTGAACGCCGAGTTGGCCTTTGCAGAGCTGCAAGAGTGGATGTTTTATGCCGTTCAAGCGCTAGAGTACAAGTGGCAAGAAGCCTTTGTCGCTCCAGAGCAAGGGTTTAATCGCGCGTCGGTATTTAAAATTCAAAATATCCCACAGCTGATTGAATACTTTAAGGAATTACAGCGTTTTGATGACATTCGTAATCTAAGAAGCAGCCAAGAGGCGACGGATACTCTGTCTGTTAAAAAGCACATCTTCGGTTATGTGGATAAGCTTCGAGGCAAAACGATGTGGTACCCGGCTTTGGATGGAAGCGGCGAGATGTTGACGGCGGATGAAGCGTTTAAAGCCAAATTAACCCAACTGACTCAACGTATCGGCCAAGACCAATGGTTAACGGTAGAGTTCAGTACCGTGAAAGAGTTACCACGCTCGAACTTCTTCCAAGGTCCAGTCGTTGCGGGCAATGGTGACCTAACCTGTTTAGCGGATGCGGGTACTTACTTGGATAAGTTGGATAGCATTGGTATTAACTTGCAGGTGAGTATGGACATCTCTGGTGAAGATTCTACCCCTGCTTACTTGACGTACGGGGGCAACAACTATATGCGCAGTCGTATGCCGGGGTCGTTAACCGATGATGAAACGGGCATCAAAGATGAGCTGGTGTCGTACTCTACGCGTTTCTGGGATGTGTCGAATGGTAACTTCTTTGCTAAAGACAGTTATCGCCAGCAAATGAGTGCCAACATCATGACAGACGAGGAGAGTCAATCGGCGTTTTTGAATCCAACGTATGCCTTTAAAGAAAGAAGTGTCGCGGCTTCTGGTTGGAGGTTGTCAGTGAAGTTGGGTGATCGATACGGTGAGATAGTAGACCTTGAAGGTTTGGATGATATCGAGCTTATTATTAAGCACCGATACTACTCACGAAATGCAGAGACATGCGGCGGGGGAGGCACTGGCCCACTCATCCTGTTAAGATAATCGTCGATAGAGCCTCATAGTTTTATGAGGCTTTTTATCCTTTATCTTATATGTGAAGTAAAAAAACGCCACAAACTGTGGCGTTGGAAATTTATTTACAGCGCTAGATTTTGAAAAAGCTCAGTAAGTCTTTTTGTTTCACTGCTAATGAAGAGAGTTCTTCACTTGCCTGTTTGCTCTGCTCAATTCCTGAAACATTTTGATGAACGATATCAAAGGTCAAAGATACATTTTGTGAAATATCCTGTGTGACTCCTGATTGCTCTTCAGATGCTGTCGCTACTTGTGTATTCATATCTGAAATCAGGCCAACGGATTCAGTGATTGATGCAAATGCAGTTCTTAGCTGTTCGCTGTAATGACGCGACTCTACGGCTAGCGATAGGTTAGATTGCATGAATTGATTGGCATCTTTCGCTTGCGCTTGAAGTCGAGAGATTATCTCTTGAATATCGACAGTTGATTGTTGTGTTTTAGCCGCCAGAGAGCGAACTTCATCAGCAACGACAGCAAACCCACGCCCTTGCTCACCAGCTCGTGCTGCTTCAATTGCCGCATTTAACGCAAGCAAATTCGTCTGTTCGGAAATCGAGTTGATCACTTCAATAACAGTCCCGATCTCTACCGAGTACTCTTGCAGTTGATTGACGATGTTTGATGTTTCTTCGATTGAGTCTTCAACCTTGCGAGAGATATCATCAGATGCATCGAGTGAAACTCCTCCCTCTTTGACGTTGGAAGTTGCACCAGTTGCTGCGTTCTCAGCACTAGCAGCGTTGTGGCTGACTTCATTCGCAGTGCTAGAAAGCTCATTGATGGCTGTTGCTATTTGTTCCATTTGACTCAGTTCTTGTTGAGCGTTCCCCTCGGTTTGGCTCATTACGGCTGTTAACTCAACTGAAGCTGCTGAAACATTGTCTGAAATTTGGTGGAATCCATCGATGATGCGACGTAGTTCTTGGCGCATTTCTAAAATGTTGGCGTATATACCCGTTTCTTTACCTGTTACTGGAATCTGTTTTGAAAGATCGCCTGAAGCAACTTCTTCGACAATTGATTGAATTTCGCTAGGCTCACCCCCTACGACTTTCCATACACTTCGGTAAATTGAGATTGCAATACCAAGGGCGATAGCAATAACAATGATTGAAAGTGCGCCTAAGATAAATTGAGCATTTGAAAATCGTTCAACCATGTTTGGTCCGACAGAGTCTTGCTTTGACTTGGTCGATAGCTTTATTTCTTCAATTGTTTTCGCCGCATTGCTACCAGCAACATCAAGAGTGTCAGAAACTATGCGGTTTCGTTCCTTTATCGTGTCAACGACTTCTGAAAATGTCAGACGGTAGGCTTTAAAAGCGGTATTAAAATTAGTTAAGTATCGAATTTGCTCGTTCGACATTAGTTGAGATTCTATTGTTTCTACAAGCAACGCTGCGGATGCAAATTCTTTTTCTACTCGCTGAGCATCTTCTGTTTTGTTACTGGTCAGAAATTTAGAAGCATATAACCTTGATAGCAACACGTGTTGTTGAAGTTGCCCTGAACTAACAGCAACTTCTAAATCCTCTTCAGCAGAAGCTTGTGTCATCAAGTTAGTCACTGCTTGTCGCATCTTTAAACCTGATGGATCTAAGCTCTCTCTCACTAAGTTGTTTCTAGTATTGACCAGTTGAACAACTTGACTAAACCCTTGGTTGTACTGCTCAAGTTGCTTTTCTATCGCTAAAAACTCATTTTTATGGAGGTCGTCAAGATGAGCGTCTAACACTTCGTCGATCAATTGAATTGATGTAGTGATGCGCTTGTCCAGTTCTGAAGCATGCGATGCAACAGGGTTCTTTATGTATTTTAATGCAGATAAACGAGCTTCCAATATGTTGGCTTGGATTCGCCCTGTGGATACGCTTGTTAATGCGAGGGAACGATAGGTATTAAACCCATCACTCGATTGATAAAAGCGCAATGAAGCAACGATTGAAATAACCAAAATTAGCGCAAGAATTACGCCAAAACCCAAGGACAGCAATTTCTTTAAACTCATAAGTATCATTCCCAGAAAGGCAGTTTGTTTTTATTGTTAACAAATTTTCACACTATCCAAACGATAGATATATCAATAAATCTAATTAGAGCCTTACATTCTCATATATAAGAACAATAAGTGAGGTCGGTTTATTGAGAGGCCTAAACTTTGGAACTGGTCTCTAAGAAGAAATGAGGGCTGTAGTGAGTTTCACAGTGAATATGTGAGAGTTGGGGCATGTAAAGAGCCTTGGATTGAAAGGCTCTAGGGGGGAGCGGGTAAAACAACCTTGATTAACCTTCTACTTCTTCCGGTTCTACTTCCTCTTGTAGCTCTAATAAGTTAATCGCTATCGTGACGAAATCACTGTCAGTAATTATCCCTACTAATTCGTAGTTTTCTACGACAGGTAAACAGCCCACTTTGTGTTTCTGCATATAGATAGCCGACTCTTTTAACCCTGCACGTGGTTCAACCGACATAACACTTTTGTGCATGATGTCGTTGAGGGGAGTGGCAAGAGTAAAAGATTGAGCTTGTGGGATGTTTTGTAGGCTGGATTCTTGAGCGGCTAGAACGTCTCGCTGTGTGACGACACCGAGTAGTTTTCTGTCGGCATCAACGACCGGAATATGGCGGATATCAAGCGCTTCCATCATGTGCTTTGCATCGGCCAGTGAATGTGAGCGCAATAGAGTATGAGGGTTGCGAGTCATCATATCTTCAACCTTGATCATATGAACCTCCTTCTTTTTTAATTTGTTGCTATTACTATAGTTTTTTATCGCAAAAATAACTGAGATCTGACGCGTTTTTGGGGGAGTTTTATGCAACTAATTCTTTAGTTTGAGGAGGTGAATCGGTAGCATTCTTTTACGCCTCTTTACAATAATCCATTGCTGTAAACCTTGCTATTGCGGCTCGTGTGCCTATACTAGCCCACTGCGAAATTTTTAGTCGCGCCTGCGATCTGTTTACGGTAGCTATTTCCTTACGGTAACGGTGTATTAGCGGCAGCGATTTATGATTCGACAACGATAAAACCTCATCAACTAAGACAAGACTAGACACATGCAAGTTTCAGATTTTCACTTTGACCTACCAGATGAACTTATTGCTCGCTACCCTCAAGAAGAGCGTACAGCAAGCCGACTGCTTAAATTAGACGGTAATAATGGCAACCTAGCTGATGGTTCGTTTAAAGACGTTTTAGACTTGGTTGAACCAGGTGATCTTGTCGTTTTCAATAACACTCGTGTTATTCCTGCTCGCGTATTCGGTCGCAAGGCATCAGGCGGTAAGCTTGAAGTGCTTGTTGAGCGTATGTTGGATGAGAAAAGCATTCTTGCGCATGTTCGTTGTTCTAAATCACCAAAGCCGGGCACTAAGTTGTTCCTTGGTGAGAACGATGAATATGAAGCTGAAATGGTGGCGCGTCATGATGCGTTATTTGAAATCCATTTCACATCCGATCAAAGCGTTTTAGATATTCTAAACAACGTCGGTCACATGCCATTACCGCCTTATATCGATCGTCCTGATGAAGATGCAGATAAAGAGCGTTACCAGACTGTCTATAATGAGAAACCGGGTGCCGTTGCTGCGCCAACTGCGGGTCTTCACTTTGATGACAAGCTGATGGCTGACATGAAGGCAAAAGGTGTCGAGTTTGCTTATGTGACACTTCACGTAGGTGCGGGCACATTCCAACCGGTAAAAGTAGATAATATCAATGATCACCATATGCATGCAGAGTACGTTGAAGTGCCGCAAGAAGTGGTTGATGCCGTAGCGGCTGCAAAAGCTCGTGGCGGGCGTATCATTGCCGTTGGTACAACATCTGTGCGCTCACTAGAAAGTGCAGCGCAAGACGCACTGAAAAAAGGCACTGAGCTCGTTCCTTTCTTTGGTGATACCGAAATCTTCATTTTCCCTGGCTATGAATATCAGCTAGTGGATTGTTTGATTACTAATTTCCACTTACCAGAATCAACTCTGATTATGTTGGTGAGTGCATTTGCTGGTTATGACAATGTGATGGGCGCATATGATCATGCAGTGAAGAGCGAATATCGTTTCTTCAGCTACGGTGATGCCATGTTCATCAACAAGAAAACAGCATAATTTAAAGCTTTGATCTTAAAGCTTGGTGAGCTAATCGATTCACCATTAGATACAAAATATTTACGGGTGCTAGCAGTAGGCTAGGAGTCGGGCAGGTCACTGTCTAATCTCTCGCAAGGAATACGCGACCGCTCCTCATAGAACTCGCTAGATTGAACTTATGTTTAGCTTAAGGTTCTGAATTATCAGTCAGATTGTTTCTCTGGCATATTGGAGGCTTCGTGAAATTAAAATACGAACTTAAAAAAACAAACAGCGGCGCACGTCGTGGTCAACTTCAGTTTGAACGTGGTAGCGTTGAAACACCAGCATTCATGCCAGTAGGTACTTACGGTACGGTTAAAGGCATGACTCCTGAAGAAGTGAAAGACACCGGTGCTGAAATCCTACTAGGTAATACGTTCCACCTATGGTTACGCCCTGGTCAAGAAATCATGAAACTGCACGGTGATTTGCACGACTTCATGAACTGGAAAGGACCTATCCTGACTGATTCAGGTGGTTTCCAAGTATTCAGCCTAGGTGCTACGCGTAAAATCACTGAAGAGGGTGTTCACTTCCGTAACCCTGTAAACGGTGACAAGATCTTCATGGACGCTGAAAAGTCGATGGAAATCCAAAAGGATCTAGGTTCAGATATCGTAATGATCTTTGACGAATGTACGCCTTATCCAGCAACGCACAAAGAAGCTAAAGACTCAATGGAGATGTCTCTTCGTTGGGCTCAGCGTTCACGCAATCACTTTGATAAGCAAGAAAACCCGAACTCACTATTCGGTATCGTTCAAGGTGGCGTATACGAAGACCTTCGTGATGTATCCGTTAAAGGCCTAACAGAAATTGGTTTTGATGGTTACGCTGTTGGCGGCCTAGCAGTAGGCGAACCAAAAGAAGACATGCACCGTATTCTTGAGCACACATGTCCTCAACTGCCTGAAGATAAACCACGTTACCTGATGGGCGTAGGTAAACCTGAAGACTTAGTTGAAGGTGTTCGTCGTGGTATCGACATGTTTGACTGTGTTATGCCAACGCGAAATGCACGTAACGGCCACTTGTTTGTGACTGAAGGTGTGATCAAGATCCGTAATGCGAAGCATAAAACCGATACAACACCACTAGATTCAGATTGTGACTGTTACACTTGTAAGAACTACAGTAAGTCTTACTTACATCATTTGGATCGCTGTAATGAAATCCTAGGTGCAAGACTAAACACTATCCATAACCTGCGTTTCTACCAACGAATCATGTCAGACATTCGTCAATCTATTGATGAAGACCGTTTTGAAGAGTTCGTTGCTGAGTTCTACGCAAGAATGGGGCGTGAAGTGCCACCACTAGGTAAAGAATCTTAGTATTTCTTTTTTGCGAGCCCCATCTCTCTTCCGAGTGATGGGGCTTGAAAATAAAGGGATGCAACCCAATTAGACAAACAATTACTAAAATATAATAGAGGATGTTTTTAATGTTTATTTCTCAAGCTCACGCAGCAGCAGAAGGTGCACCAGCAGGCGGCGGTTTCGAAATGCTTATCATGCTAGGTATGTTCGCTGTGATCTTCTACTTCATGATCTACCGTCCACAAGCTAAGCGCGTAAAAGAGCATAAGAACCTTATGTCTTCTATGGGCAAAGGCGATGAAGTTCTAACGAGCGGCGGTCTGATTGGTAAGATTACTAAGATTGCAGAAGACAGCGACTACGTTGCTATCGAACTGAACGCAAACAACGAAGTTGTTATCAAGAAAGACTTCGTTACAGCAGTGCTACCAAAAGGTACTCTGAAATCTCTATAAACAGCTAGAGGATCCTCGCTGTGCTAAACCGTTATCCGTTATGGAAGTATTTGATGGTGATGTTTGCCATCGCTATCGCTGCGTTGTACGCACTTCCAAATATATACGGTGAAGATCCGGCAGTTCAAGTTACAGGGGCGCGCGGCGCCTCTGTAGATCTGTCTACGCTGGATGCTGTCACCGACGCTCTTGAAGCAAAGAGCCTTTCTACTAAATCCGTTGCTCTAGAGAACGGTTCCATTCTTGTTCGCTTTAACGATACAGATACGCAAATCAGTGCCCGTGATATCATCACAGAAGCACTAGGCGATGACGTTATCGTTGCTCTAAACTTAGCTGCTTCAACTCCTGATTGGCTCGAGTCTATTGGTGCTGCACCAATGAAACTGGGTCTTGACCTGCGTGGTGGTGTTCACTTCTTAATGGAAGTGGATATGGACGCTGCAATGGAAAAACTCGTTGGCCAACAAGAAGAAGCGTTCCGTAGCGAACTTCGTGAAGAAAAAATCCGTTACCGTGCTATTCGCCCATCGGGTAAAGACGCCGTGGAAGTGATTCTGCGTAACGAAGAGCAGCTTGCTGAAGCGAAATCGCTACTGCAATCTAAGCATCAAGATATGACGTTCGTAGATTCGGAATCTAACGGTCGTTTCTCTTTGATTGCTAACTTCACTGAAACTCGCCTTCAAGAAATCCGCAACTACGCGGTAGAGCAAAACATTACCATTCTACGTAACCGTGTTAACGAACTTGGTGTTGCTGAGCCTTTGGTTCAACGTCAAGGTGCTAGCCGTATCGTAGTGGAATTGCCAGGTGTTCAAGACACGGCTCGTGCTAAAGAAATTTTAGGCGCAACCGCTACTCTTGAATTCCGTGAAGTAGACAGCAGTGCCGATTTGGCCGCTGCAGCTGCTGGTCGTGCTCCTGCTGGTAGTGAAATCAAGCAAGACCGTGATGGTCGCCCTGTAGTACTTAAGAAGCGCGTTATCTTAGGCGGTTCTAGCATTACAGATGCAAGCTCAAGTGTTGATGAATATGGTCGCCCACAAGTTAACATCTCGCTAGATAGCGAAGGTGGTAGCAAGATGTCTACGTTCTCTCGTCAAAATATCGGTAAGCTAATGGCAACCGTATTTGCAGAGTACAAAGACAGCGGTCGTAAAACACCTGAAGGCCGAGTGATCCTAAGTAAGCACGAAGAAGTGATTAACCAAGCGACGATTCAATCTGCACTTGGCCGTAACTTCCGTATTACAGGTATCGACTCAACGGCTGAAGCTCATAACTTGGCACTTCTACTACGTGCTGGTGCATTGATTGCTCCTATCTCGATTGTAGAAGAACGTACGATTGGTCCATCTATGGGTCAACAAAACATCGATATGGGTATCATGGCGATGGTTTGGGGTATGGCTGCAGTAATGCTATTTACACTGCTTTACTACCGTACTTTCGGTTTGATTGCGAATGTCGCTCTGATGGCTAACTTGGTGTTGATTATTGGTGTGATGTCGATGATTCCTGGCGCGACAATGACGCTACCAGGTATTGCCGGTATCGTATTGACGGTCGGTATGGCGGTCGATGCCAACGTTCTTATCTTTGAGCGTATACGTGAAGAACTTCGAGATGGACGCAGTCCACAACAAGCGATTCACCAAGGTTATGCAAACGCATTTAGTACAATCGCCGATGCCAACATCACCACACTATTAACAGCAATCATTCTATTTGCTGTCGGTACAGGTGCGATTAAAGGCTTCGCGGTAACGTTATCAATCGGTATCTTGACTTCAATGTTTACAGCTATTATCGGAACACGTTGTATCGTGAACCTGATGTACGGCGGTAAACGTGTTAAGAAACTGTCGATCTAAGGCTAGGAATTAATATGTTTCAGATTCTAAAAGCAGAAAAAATGATCGACTTTATGCGTTGGTCAAAGGTTGCCTTTGTATTCTCTATCTTGATGATTGGTACAGCTATCTTCACCCTAACAACGAAATCGTTGAACTGGGGTCTAGATTTTACCGGCGGTACTCTGATTGAAGTGGGTTTTGAGGAGCCAGCAAACCTACCTGACATTCGAAGTGCACTAGAAGCTGAAGGCTTTGGTGATGCTACGGTTCAGAACTTTGGTTCTGCGCGTGAGGTAATGGTTCGTCTACGTCCACGTGATGGTGTTGCGGGCGAAACGCTTGGTAACCAAATCCTGTCTGCGATTAAAGATGGTACTGGTGAACAAGTTGAGATGCGTCGTATCGAGTTCGTTGGTCCAAACGTGGGTGATGAACTAACAGAAGCTGGTGGTCTTGCGATCTTAGTTTCTCTGATCTGTATCTTGATCTACGTATCAGTGCGATTTGAATGGCGATTGGCGGCAGGTGCTGTATTAGCCCTAGCACACGACGTTATCATCACACTAGGTGTGTTCTCTCTAATGCAAATTGAGGTAGACCTTACTATCGTGGCAGCCTTGCTGACGGTGGTCGGTTACTCCCTCAACGATACCATAGTGGTATTTGACCGTATTCGTGAGAACTTCCGTAAGATGCGTAAAGGCGAAGCGCCTGAAGTGTTGAATAGCTCAATCACACAAACATTGAGCCGTACCTTGATTACTTCTGGTACAACGTTGTTCGTAGTTATCGCTCTGTTTGTACAGGGTGGTGCTATGATTCACGGCTTCGCGACTGCACTTCTATTGGGTATTACCGTTGGTACTTATTCTTCTATCTACGTTGCCTCTGCACTCGCTATGAAGTTGGGTATTACGCGTGAACACCTAATGCCACCACAAGTGGATAAAGAAGGTGAAGAGTTTAACGAGATGCCTTAAGCCTTGGCTTAAACTGTTTCGATATACAAAAAAAACCGCTAGGTAACTAGCGGTTTTTTTACATCTGTATTTTGTGGTTGAGCTCAATGCAATTTAACGTTGAAGTGAGTTGCACTCAATGTAACTAAGCGCCACCTTGCTAGCAGATACAAAAAAGCCCCGCAATCGCGAGGCTTTAGAATTTCTACGCTCTGCTATAAGAGAGCTTTAACGTAAGGCCTGAATTACTTCAGCATACCTTCGTTTGCGTTCTCACGAACGTGCTTAAGAATAGACTTAACACCACGTGCGCTTGAAGCAACAACATTACCAGAAGTCATGTAATCAGTACCGCCAGCAAAGTCAGTCATGATAGCACCAGCTTCACGAGCGATTAGATCGCCAGCCGCTAGATCCCATGGCTTAAGGCCTAGTTCTAGGTAACCGTCAACACGGCCAGCCGCTAGGTAACATAGGTCAAGCGCTGGAGAACCAGTACGACGGAAGTCAGCACAGTCAACGAATAGACCAGTGATGATTTTCATGAAAGATTCAGAGTGTTGTTTTTGCTTGAACGGGAAACCAGTAGCAAGAACAGTACCTTGAAGGTCTTTAAGTTGAGTAACACGCATACGAGCGTTGTTAAGTTGTGCGCCAGCGCCACGTTGAGCTGTGAATAGCTCGTTTAGCATTGGATCATAAACACAAGCAACTTCTGTACGACCGTTCATGCGAACAGCGATAGATACTGAGAAGTGAGGGAAACCTTTTACAAAGTTGTTGGTGCCATCTAGTGGGTCAACGATCCATTGTACGTCAGAGTCTTTACCTTCAGTTAGGCCTGACTCTTCAGAAATAATGCTGTGCTCTGGGTAAGATGATTTGATTGTCTCAATAATCATGTACTCAGCTTCTTGAGCAATGTTAGTAACGTAATCGTTGTTACCTTTTAGAGACGTTTCGATCTTATCAGTTGTTTCTAGAGATTTAGCAATATGGTTGCCAGCTTTACGCGCAGCGCGTATCGCAATGTTTAGCATTGGATGCATAGGTTTTTCCCACAAGATGTTAAAGAACAGTTTAAAGCGGCGGCGAGTATACCAAATTTTTTGCAAAAGGGAAGTGGTTGTTTTTTGAACTCTTGAATTCACATTACGAGAAGGGTCTGACCATTTTACTTAGCTATGTGTTAATATCTCGCGATTATTTTTAAAGTGGTGTCATATAGCATGTTAGACAATGTAAAAGTCGTTCTGGTTGGTACGTCTCATTCGGGAAATATCGGATCAGCAGCTCGCGCAATGAAAGTGATGGGTTTGAGTCAATTGGTTCTTGTCGATCCTCAATGTGAAGTTGACGAGCAGACCTTAGCACTGGCAGCGGGTGCAGGTGACATCGCAGAAAATGCGACGATTGTTTCTACACTGGATGAAGCAGTAAAAGACTGTGGTTTGGTGGTAGGTTCGAGTGCGCGTTCACGTACGCTTGAATGGCCAATGCTTGAGCCGCGTGAATGTGGTGAAAAGTTTGCAGTTGAAGGTCAAAAACACCCTGTAGCATTAGTCTTCGGCCGTGAACGAACTGGTCTAACAAATGATGAACTGCAAAAGTGTCATTATCATGTGTGTATTCCTGCAAACCCTGAATACAGTTCACTGAACCTAGCAATGGCGGTACAAACGCTGAGCTATGAAGTTCGTGTGGCACACCTTGATATGGTTGCTAGCCAATATCAGCCGCAGCAACAAGATGACTATCCTCGTCACGAAGAACTAGAAATGTTCTACGAACACCTTGAAAAAGTGATCATCGATACCCAATTTATCTCTAAGGACAAGCCAGGTCAGGTGATGAACAAGCTACGTCGCCTATTCAGCCGAGCTCGTCCAGAACTACAAGAGATCAATACTCTACGCGGTATTTTGACCTCTATTGAGAAGAGTAATAAAGACAAATAAAGCCCATGCAATAGGTAGGGGTGAATACCTGACTAAAATAGTCAACTAAATACTTGACCAATTTGGTCGGGTATGGGAAAATTCCAACCACATAAACAATGTGGATACGGTGTGATATGAAACTTACATCTAAAGGAAGATATGCGGTAACAGCTATGCTAGATGTAGCACTGCATTCGCAAAAAAGCCCAGTTCCTCTGGCTGACATTTCAGAGCGACAGGGTATTTCGTTATCTTACTTAGAACAGCTATTTTCTAAGTTACGTAAAGCTGGCTTAGTTGCTAGTGTTCGTGGTCCTGGTGGTGGTTACCGCCTAGGTGCTGAAGCGGGCGACATCGCTGTCGGAACTGTGATTGCTGCAGTTGACGAATCAGTCGACGCAACTAAGTGTCACGGTAGAGCAGATTGCCAAGGTGGTAGTCGTTGTTTAACTCACACTTTATGGCGTGATTTAAGCTCCCGTATTAGCAGCTTCTTAAATGACATTACGCTCGGTGAGCTAATGAAAGATAACGAAGTTTTACAGATTTCTGATCGTCAAGATATTGATCTTGCGGTTAATAATGGTTTTGCACAAAAAAATACGAGCACTACAACGATTAGTGCAGCACCTCACGGTGTTAATGCCCGCTCTTAGCGGTCAGTTTTTACATTGGAGTAGAAAATGAAACTGCCTATTTACTTTGACTATTCAGCTACATGTCCAGTCGATCCACGTGTTGCTGAAAAGATGGTTCAGTGTATGACGATGGATGGTAACTTCGGTAACCCTGCGTCTCGTTCACACCGTTATGGCTGGCAGGCAGAAGAATCAGTAGATAATGCTCGTGAGCAAATTGCCGATCTACTAAATGCAGACCCACGTGAGATTGTTTTCACGTCAGGCGCTACTGAGTCAGATAACCTTGCTATCAAAGGTGCAGCGCACTTTTACGAGAAGAAAGGTAAGCACGTAATCACGTGCAAAACAGAACACAAAGCGGTTCTTGATCCATGTCGCCAACTAGAGCGTGAAGGTTTTGAGGTTACATACCTTGAGCCAGAAGCAAACGGCATCATTGATCTAGACAAGCTACAAGCTGCAATGCGTGAAGATACTGTCCTAGTTTCTATCATGCACGTAAACAACGAGATTGGTGTAATCCAAGATATCGGTGCAATCGGCGAATTATGTCGTGCACGCAAGATCATCTTCCACGTTGATGCGGCGCAGTCTGCGGGTAAAATCCCACTAGACGTAAAAGAGATGAAAGTTGATCTTATCTCTATGTCTGCACACAAAGCATACGGCCCTAAAGGCATCGGCGCTTTGTACGTTCGTCGTAAGCCACGTATTCGCCTTGAAGCGCAAATGCACGGTGGCGGTCATGAACGTGGTTTCCGTTCTGGTACGCTTGCTACTCACCAAATCGTGGGTATGGGTGAAGCGTTTGCTATCGCTAAGCAAGATATGCAGAAAGATTACGATCACGCACTAGCACTTCGTGAGCGCCTATTGAAAGGTGTTCAAGATCTAGAAGCAGTAACCGTAAACGGCGACTTAGACCAACGTGTACCACACAACCTAAACGTGAGCTTCGCTTTCGTTGAAGGTGAGTCTCTGCTTATGTCTCTAAAAGACCTAGCAGTATCATCGGGTTCAGCATGTACATCAGCAAGCCTAGAGCCTTCATACGTTCTACGTGCTCTTGGTCTAAACGATGAACTGGCACACAGCTCAGTACGTTTCTCATTCGGCCGTTTCACAACGGAAGAAGAAATCGACTACGCGATTGCTCAAATCCGTGTAGCGGTAAACAAATTACGCGACATGTCTCCTCTATGGGATATGTATAAAGAAGGGATTGATTTGAACACTGTTGAGTGGGCTCATCACTAATCTCACGGAAATAGAGGATTCGAGGTAACTATCATGGCATATAGCGAAAAAGTAATTGATCACTACGAAAACCCACGTAACGTAGGTTCGTTTGATAAAGAAGACCCAAGTGTAGGTAGCGGTATGGTTGGCGCACCGGCTTGTGGTGACGTAATGAAACTGCAAATCAAAGTATCTGCAGAAGGCATTATCGAAGACGCAAAATTCAAGACTTACGGTTGCGGTAGCGCAATCGCTTCTAGCTCACTGGTTACAGAGTGGGTTAAAGGTAAAAGTATTGATGAAGCAGCTGCTATTAAAAACTCTGAAATCGCAGAAGAGCTTGAGTTGCCACCAGTGAAAGTTCACTGTTCAATTCTTGCTGAAGATGCAATCAAAGCAGCGGTTGCGGATTACAAAAAGAAGCACTAATCGCTTCAATACCGTAATTACGTCGACAAAATAAGTAATATTTGGGAGCACCCTTTGTGCTCCCACCTGAGTTCTCAATTTATATAAAACACAAGGTTGTAGTATGGCCATCACCATGACAGATACGGCAGCAAGCCGAGTTCAAGCTTTCCTAGATAACCGTGGTAAAGGTCTCGGGTTACGCTTAGCAGTAAAAACTACTGGCTGTTCGGGTATGGCGTATGTGCTGGAATTCGTTGACGAGCTCAACGAAGAAGACGAAGTGTTTGAGCACTCAGGTGTGAAGGTCATCATTGATCCAAAGAGCCTAGTATACCTAGACGGTACTGAGCTTGATTATGTAAAAGAAGGCCTAAACGAAGGTTTTGAATTCAACAACCCGAACGCGAAAGGCGAATGTGGTTGTGGTGAGAGCTTCAATGTTTAAACGCTTAAATCGTTAAGCGTTGTAAGCGAAGAATAAAATTAGGCTCTGAATAAAGAGCCTAAACTTAGGACCACCTTTACATGAATCATTTCGAATTATTTGGGCTACCACTTCAGTTTCAACTGGATGGTAGCCTTCTTTCTTCTCAGTTTAGAGATCTGCAACGCCAATTCCATCCTGATAAATTTGCGGTAGCTTCTGAGCGTGATCGCTTATTAGCCGTGCAAAAAGCGGCACAAATCAACGATGCGTATCAGGTATTGAAGAATCCAATCAGCCGAGCGGAATACCTGTTGGTTCAACACGGAGAAGACATTCGTGGTGAACAACAAACCATGCAAGATCCGATGTTCCTGATGGAGCAAATGGAACTGCGTGAAGAGCTGGAAGATATCGCAGACAGTTCTGATCCTGAAGATGCGCTATTTGCATTTGAAGGCAAGGTTAGCAAAATGTATAAACAACAATTAAGTGCTATCCAACAAGAACTCGAAAGCGAAGCTTGGCTAGAAGCTGCAGACCGAGTAAGAAAGCTTAAGTTTATTGCAAAATTAAAGAATGAAATCGAATTAGTTGAAGATCGTTTGATCGGCTAGTTTGTATAACAAGGACACATCCATGGCACTACTTCAGATTGCAGAACCAGGGCAAAGCGCCGCTCCTCACCAGCACAAGCTTGCTGTGGGTATTGATTTAGGTACAACAAACTCGTTGGTTGCTGCAGTACGCAGTGGCGAGGCGAGCACACTCGTTGATCAACAAGGTCGAAGCATTTTACCTTCAGTTGTTCACTACCAGTCGGAATCTTATACGACTGGCGATGAAGCTCGTGCTAACGCGCAGACTGACCCTAAAAATACCATTATCTCAGTTAAGCGATTAATTGGTCGCTCACTGTCGGATATTCAACAGCGATACCCGTCTCTGCCATATCAGTTTGAAGAAAGTGATAATGGTCTACCTGTGATACGTACAGAACAAGGCAACAAGAACCCAATCCAGGTTTCTGCTGATATTCTACGAGCGCTTGGCCAACGTGCTGAGTCTACGTTAGGCGGTGAATTATCTGGTGCCGTGATTACGGTTCCTGCGTATTTTGATGATGCACAGCGTGCGGGTACAAAAGACGCGGCTCAACTTGCTGGCCTTCACGTGTTACGTCTTCTTAATGAACCTACTGCGGCAGCGATTGCTTACGGTTTGGATTCAGGCAAAGAAGGGGTGATTGCGGTTTATGATCTTGGCGGTGGCACGTTTGATATCTCTATCTTACGCCTGTCTAAAGGTGTTTTTGAAGTATTAGCAACTGGTGGCGACTCTGCATTAGGCGGAGACGACTTTGACCACTTGATCGCAGAACATTTCCAAGAGCAAATGGGCTTATCAGAGCTAACTGCAGAACAGAATCGTATTCTTCTAGATGCAGCAACAGAAGCGAAGATTGGCTTATCTGAAGCTGAAAGCGTTAATGTTGAAGTGTTGGGTTGGGCTGGTTCATTAACTCGTGAAGAGTTTGAAGACATCATTAAGCCACTTGTTAAGAAAACACTGCTTTCATGTCGTCGTGCATTGAAAGATGCCGAAGTTGACGCGGATGATGTTCTAGAAGTCGTGATGGTCGGCGGTTCAACTCGTACATTGCTTGTACGTGAAATGGTAGGTGACTTTTTTGGTCGTACGCCATTAACCAGCATTAACCCAGATGAAGTGGTTGCGATTGGCGCCTCTATCCAAGCGGATATTTTAGTCGGCAACAAGCCTGACTCTGAAATGCTGCTGCTTGATGTTATTCCTCTTTCCCTAGGTATCGAAACGATGGGTGGCTTGGTCGAAAAGATCATTCCACGCAATACCACGATCCCTGTTGCTCGCGCACAAGAATTTACCACGTTCAAAGACGGTCAAACTGCAATGACAGTACACACGGTACAAGGTGAACGTGAGATGGTTGATGACTGTCGTTCATTGGCTCGTTTTGCTCTGAAAGGCATTCCACCAATGGCGGCTGGTGCGGCGCATATTCGTGTGACTTACCAAGTAGATGCTGATGGCCTGCTATCGGTGACTGCTATGGAGAAGAGCACAGGTGTTCAAGCTGAAATTCAGGTTAAACCGTCTTACGGCTTAAGCGATAATGAAGTGGCGAGCATGCTGAAAGATTCGATGACGTTTGCTAAAGAAGACATGCAAGCACGTGCTCTAGCTGAACAACGTGTAGAAGCAGATCGTGTTATCGAAGGTCTTATTGCAGCAATGCAAGCTGATGGCGATGAGCTGCTTGATGAGCAAGAAAAGCAGCATCTTCTGCAAGCTATTGAAGCACTGATTGAAGTGCGTAATGGCGAAAGTGCTGATGCCATCGAACTAGAAATTAAGAATACCGACAAAGCGAGCCAAGACTTTGCTTCTCGTCGTATGGATAAATCAATTCGAGCTGCACTGTCAGGTCAGTCAGTCGATAATATTTAATAGTTAGAGAATAGATAAACATGCCAAAGATTATTGTTTTACCTCACGAAGATCTATGTCCAGAAGGCGCTGTTTTAGAAGCAAAAACTGGTGAGACGGTTCTTGATGTTGCATTGAAGGCCGGTATTGGTATTGAACACGCATGTGAGAAGTCGTGTGCATGTACTACATGTCACGTCGTGATTCGTGAAGGTTTCGACTCATTAGAAGAGAGTGATGACCTAGAAGACGACATGCTAGATAAAGCATGGGGCTTAGAGATGGAATCTCGCCTTGGTTGCCAAGCTAAAGTAGCTGATTCGGATCTTGTTGTAGAGATTCCAAAGTACACGTTGAACTTAGCTTCTGAAGAGCATTAAGCACTCAGCTTCTGAAGAGCATTAAGAATTCAGCTCGACTAAACGTGTTAGTAAAACTGGCATAGAATACAAATCATGAAGATGATAAATCGTCGCTGATAAATATAAGGAAGTGTTATGAGCTTGAAATGGATTGATTCGCGAGATATTGCGATTGAGCTATGTGATTTATACCCTGAGACTGATCCTAAAACCGTACGTTTTACGGACTTGCATCAATGGGTGTTAGATCTTGAATATTTTGATGATGAGCCGAATCACTCGAATGAGAAAATTCTAGAGGCCATTATTTTATGCTGGATGGATGAGATGGACTAACCCTCTTGTTCTATAATTTGGCTGTTGGTTGGAATTTATCCAATATAAACACAGCCAAGTTAACAATTCTTACTAAAAAAAGCGGACCTTATGGTCCGTTTTTTTATCAAAATGACATTTTACTTCTACATAATGCTAACATCAGAGCGCTAATAAAAAATAATCAGAATCACTCACTCAACGTGGTTCAAAGACAAGGAGAAATCATGTCTACACAGATGTCAGTATTTTTAAGTCAAGAAGCTGCCCAGCCTCAGTGGGGAGCAAGAGCTATCTTATCGTTTTCGGAAGCGGGAGCGACAATTCACATTGGTGAAGGCCACGATTTAGGTGCGGTTCAACGTGCTGGTCGTACGCTTGACGGACAAGGTATCGCATTGGTTGCACTTAGCGGTGAAGGTTGGGATCTAGAAAGTGTTTGGGCTTTTTACCAAGGCTACCGTGGACCAAAGAAAAAGAATGCATTGGAGTGGGATGCTCTAGCTGAAGCTGATCAAGTTGAATTAGAAGCACGTATCCGCGCGACAGATTGGACGCGTGACATCATCAATAAAACGGCTGAAGAAGTTGCCCCTCGTCAATTAGCGACAATGGCAGCTGAATACATCAAGTCAGTGGCACCAGCAGGCACTGTTAAAGCAAAAATCGTTAAAGACAAAGATCTCCTAACTGAAGGTTGGGAAGGCATCTACGCGGTAGGTCGCGGCTCTGAACGTACTTCTGCAATGCTTCAACTGGACTTCAACCCTACCGGCGACGAAGACGCACCTGTATTTGCTTGTCTAGTTGGTAAAGGTATCACTTTCGACTCAGGCGGTTACAGCATCAAGCCAGGTCAATTCATGACAGCAATGAAGGCTGACATGGGCGGCGCAGCAACTATTACGGGTGGTTTAGGTCTAGCGATTGAACGCGGCCTGAACAAGCGTATTAAGCTTATTCTATGTTGTGCAGAGAACATGATCTCTGGTCGCGCATTGAAGCTTGGTGACATCATTACTTACAAAAATGGTAAGACTGTCGAGATCATGAATACCGATGCTGAAGGTCGTTTAGTTTTAGCTGATGGCCTGATGTTCGCAAGCGCTCAGAATCCAGAGTTGATCATCGACTGTGCAACGCTAACTGGCGCGGCTAAAAATGCATTAGGTAACGACTACCACGCACTATTGAGCTTCGATGATGAGTTATCTCATCAAGCACTAACAGCTGCAAACCAAGAGAAAGAAGGCCTATGGCCATTGCCTCTTGCTGACTTCCACCGTGGTATGTTGCCTTCAAACTTTGCTGATCTTTCAAATATCAGCTCTGGTGATTACACACCGGGTGCAAGTACAGCTGCTGCGTTCCTTTCTTACTTTGTAGATGACTACAAAAAAGGTTGGATTCACATGGACTGCGCGGGTACTTACCGTAAGTCATCAAGTGATAAGTGGGCTGCAGGCGCGACTGGTATGGGTGTTCGTACACTGGCTCGTCTTCTTATCGACCAAGCAAAATAATAATAAGAGTGAGCGGTATTTCGATACCGCTTATTCATAAACTTAGATCGAATGATCTTAGTAATTTCAGTATTTAATAACAAAAAAATGAAGTGAAGGAATCCCTATGGCTCTAGAAAGAACGTTCTCAATTGTTAAGCCGGATGCAGTTAAGCGTAACCTTGTCGGTGAAATCTACCACCGCATTGAAAAAGCTGGCCTACAGATTATTGCAGCTAAAATGGTTTCTCTTACAGAAGCGCAAGCAAGTGGCTTCTACGCAGAACATGAAGGTAAAGAGTTCTTTGGACCACTAAAAGAGTTCATGACTTCTGGTCCTATCATGGTTCAAGTACTTGAAGGCGAAAATGCGATCGCTCGTTACCGTGAACTAATGGGTAAAACTAACCCAGAAGAAGCGGCATGCGGCACTATCCGTGCTGACTACGCAATCAGCATGCGTTACAACTCAGTACACGGCAGCGATAGCCCTGAGTCTGCGGCTCGTGAAATCGAATTCTTCTTCCCAGAATCTGAAATTTGCCCGCGTCCAGCTGAATAAGCAGGCAACAGCAAGTATCAATAAAGGCTTCACTTCGGTGAAGCCTTTTTCTTTTCTGGTGAGGTCTAGTGTTATTTCGGTAGTGACGAGGAAAGTGGTGGGAGTCTCAGTGTGCTGTCGGAGATTCCAGATACCTCGTTCCTCCGTTCTGGAATGACGGGGAACTTTGGAGCCACAATCTCGCTGTGAATTGGCCAAACTTAAGCAGGTAAGTTTGACTGTGTAAATTTTAATCACTTAAGTTTGAATGTCTTAGTAAACACAAGGTTTTACAGTGCTTGTTGAAGTTGCGTAAAGGCTGTACAATTCGCGCCCTTAATTATTGTTCCGTCATTGAGAGGCATCATGACCACAGCTAAAGTCAATCTACTCGATTTTGATCGTAAAGGTCTTCGTAAATTTTTCACAGAAGAACTGAATGAGAAAGCGTTTCGAGCAGAGCAAGTGATGAAGTGGATTTATCACTTCGGTGTCGATGACTTCGAACAAATGAACAACATCAACAAAAAATTACGCGAGAAACTGCTGCATCGCTGTGAGATTGTTGCACCTATCGTTTCTGAAGCTCAGCACTCTGCGGATGGCACCATTAAATGGGCTATGAGCGTTGGTGACCAAGACGTTGAAACGGTATACATCCCAGATGGTGACCGCGCGACGCTATGTGTATCTTCGCAAGTCGGTTGTGCGCTTGAATGTAAATTCTGCTCTACGGCTCAACAAGGCTTCAACCGTAACCTGAAAGTTTCAGAGATCGTTGGTCAAATCTGGCGTGCTGCACGTGAAATCGGTTTAGAGAAAGAAACGGGTCGTCGTCCAATTACTAACGTCGTAATGATGGGTATGGGTGAGCCTCTGCTTAACATGAAGAACCTAATTCCATCATTAGAGCTGATGCTTGATGATCTGGGTTTCTCACTGTCTAAGCGTCGTGTGACAGTATCAACATCCGGTGTTGTTTCTGGTCTTGATCAGATGACAGATAACATCGATGTCGCTCTGGCTATTTCTCTACACGCACCAAACGATGCACTACGTAGCCAAATCATGCCAATCAACGATCGTTGGGATATCCAAGATTTCCTAGCATCGGTTCGTCGCTACATTGCTTCTTCAAATGCTAACCGCGGTAAAGTAACGGTTGAGTACGTGCTATTGGATCATGTGAATGATGATATGGACCACGCTCGTGAACTTGCTGAGCTAATGAAAGATACGCCTTGTAAGATCAACTTGATTCCATTTAACCCTTATCCGGGTTCGCCTTACAAGAAGCCAAGCAACTCTCGTATTGATCGCTTCCAAAAAACGCTGATGGAATACAACTACACAGTAACGGTTCGTAAAACTCGTGGTGATGATATTGATGCCGCATGTGGCCAGCTGGTTGGTGATGTTATTGATAGAACCAAGCGTACTAAAATGCTGAAAGCTGCCTCTGAAGCGAACTTAATCGCAGGTGATGTGATTCAAGTAAAAGCGGTTTAAATACCATTTAGAACGAAACAAGCCAGAAGGATTCCTTCTGGCTTGTTGCTTTTCTGGAAGGTGAATTTCCAATAATTGGATTTTTTCCCCACGCTTTCTTACATTTTTCGTTAAATTTTGGACAAAACCATGAGCTGACGGTAAATTTTGTCGAAAGTGTTTTTGCCTTGTAATGGCATTAGCTTATGATTAAATAATCTTAAATTAATTTAAGTGCTCGCTTGTTACCCGATAATCGTCAATGTGTCTATTTAGGTTGGCTACTTGATAAACTAGCTTCCTGAGAAAATCGCTCACCAACAGCGTGTGGTTTTCTACTTTAAGGGTTGATGAACTGGGTTGCAGGAAAAATTCCACATAGTAGGTTGTAAGATTGAGCTTAAACGAAAATAAAAAATGCTCTCATCAACCTGCGATAATACTTTAGAAGTTCACTCTCTATGAACACAGAACACGAAACACAAACACAAACGAATGAAACCGTCGCTCCAGCAATTGAAGCGGGAACGCTGCTTAAAAATAAACGAGAATCTCTTGGTTTAACACAAAAGCAGATCTCTGATCGCTTGAAGTTGCGCGTTACGCTTATTCAGCAAATTGAAGAAAACCAGTTTGAATCAGATCAAGTGGCTACGTTTATGCGCGGCTACATTCGCTCATACGCGAAATACGTCAATCTTGACGAAAAGGTCGTATTGAGTGCGCTTCATCATGCCGGTGATGCTCAACATCAAGAACAAGAAATGCTGAGCTTTTCTCGTAAGACAAAAACAGAGAAGCACAACAGCCGTATTATGATCCTCACATGGAGCATCTTTGCTGTGATAGCGGGTATCTCATCACTTTGGTGGTGGCAGAACCAACAGCAAGACACCCTATCTCAATCTCTAGTCAACACTGAAAGCTCAGAAGAGCTAGTGGTAGAAGAGTCGCTTGATCCTGAGTTGACTTCGTTAGAAGTGATTGAAGCTGAGCAAAACACAGAGACATCTCCTGTTACTGAAAATTCTGATGACCTTCTTGCTGTAGTGAGTGCTGCTGAAGCCTCAGAGAATGTCGAGCAAATAGAACAGACACAAGACGTTGCAGAGGTTACCCCTGTAGCGGCTGAATCAGAGACAGTGACGCCTGAACCTGTAGCCAACGAACTAGTGATGCAGTTTTCTGCAGACTGTTGGATCCAAGTTAAAGATGCGGCAGGCAAGACTTTGTCTACTGGTATCAAAAAAGCAGGTCAGACACTCAATCTTTCAGGAACTGCGCCATACAAAGTGATTCTAGGTGCGCCAGAGGGCGTATCAATGACATTTGCAAGTGAACCCGTTGACCTTTCTGGGTATACTTCAGGCAAAGTAGCTAGAATAACCTTACCTTAGAGTTTATATGCAACACGAATCTCCTATTATTCGTCGCAAATCAACCCGTATTTATGTGGGTGATGTGCCGATCGGTGATGGTGCACCAATTGCTGTGCAATCCATGACCAACACAAGAACAACTGATGTCGCTGCGACCGTTGCTCAAATTAGAGCTTTGGAAAAAGTTGGCGCTGATATCGTTCGCGTATCTGTACCGACTATGGATGCCGCTGAAGCATTTAAGCTAATCAAGCAGCAGGTTTCTGTTCCTTTGGTGGCTGACATTCACTTCGACTACCGTATTGCCCTTAAAGTGGCAGAGTACGGTGTTGACTGTCTGCGTATTAACCCAGGTAACATCGGTAACGAAAGCCGCATTCGCTCTGTTGTGGATTGTGCTCGTGATATGAATATCCCGATTCGTATTGGTGTTAACGGCGGTTCTCTTGAAAAAGAGATCCAAGAGAAATACACAGAGCCTACAGCAGAAGCGCTTGTTGAATCTGCAATGCGTCATGTCGATATCCTAGACCGTTTGAACTTTGATCAATTTAAAGTCAGCGTTAAGGCTTCTGATGTATTCCTAGCCGTCGGTTCTTACCGTTTGCTGGCTAAGCAGATTGATCAACCTTTACATCTTGGTATTACCGAAGCGGGTGGTGCGCGTGCGGGTTCTGTGAAATCAGCGGTAGGTTTGGGCATGCTTCTTTCTGAAGGTATCGGCGATACGTTGCGTATTTCGCTCGCGGCTGATCCTGTTGAAGAGATCAAAGTAGGCTTTGATATTCTTAAATCTTTGCGCATTCGCTCGCGTGGCATCAACTTCATTGCGTGCCCGAGCTGTTCTCGTCAAGAGTTCGATGTTATTAACACCGTTAATGCTCTTGAAGAGCGCTTAGAAGACGTTATTACTCCAATGGATGTATCAATCATCGGTTGTGTGGTTAACGGCCCAGGTGAAGCTGAAGTGTCTCACTTAGGTTTGGCTGGTAGTGCACGTAAGAGTGCCTTCTATGAAGACGGTAAGCGTCAGAAAGAGCGCTTCGACAACGATGACCTTGTCGACAAACTTGAAGCTAAGATTCGTGCAAAAGCGTCAGTGCTTGATAAAGCAAATCGCATTGATGTAGAAAACTTAGAAGATTAATACAACGCGATGGGGTGTGATTGTCTATTCGCACTAACACCTGGTCGTGAGAAATTACGGAATAAATACTGTGGCTAAAAATATCCAAGCAATTCGAGGCATGAACGACTGCCTTCCAACTCAATCACCACTGTGGCAGAAAGTAGAAAGCGCAGTTAAAAACGTGGTGAGCGCATACGGTTACAACGAAGTACGTATGCCTATCGTTGAAGAAACAAATCTATTTAGCCGTGCGGTTGGTGAAGAAACTGACGTTGTTTCTAAAGAGATGTACACCTTTGATGACCGCAATGGCGATAGCCTAACGCTGCGTCCAGAAGGCACTGCAGGTTGTGTACGTTCATGCATTCAAAACAGCCTTATCAACCGTGATGAACAGCGCCTATGGTACATGGGTCCAATGTTCCGTCACGAGCGTCCTCAAAAAGGTCGTTACCGTCAATTCCACCAATGTGGTGTTGAAGTGTTTGGCCTAGACGGTCCAGACGTTGACGCTGAACTGATTATGATGACTGCACGTCTATGGCGTGAGCTAGGCATCGACAAACACGTTCGCCTAGAACTGAACTCAATCGGTTCTCAAGAAGACCGCGTAAGCTACCGCACTGCGTTAGTGGCGTTCCTTGAGCAACACATCGATGTGCTTGATGAAGATTGTAAACGTCGCATGCACACTAACCCTTTACGTGTACTTGATACTAAGAACCCGGATGTTCAAGCGATCCTAGGTGACGCACCTCGACTATCTGAATATTTAGGTGAAGAATCAAAGCAACATTTTGCTGGTTTGTGTGAACTTCTTGACGCTGTTGGTATCGAATACCAAGTTAACGAGCGTCTAGTTCGTGGTTTAGATTACTACAACCGCACAGTATTTGAGTGGATTACTGACAGCCTAGGTGCGCAAGGTACAGTATGTGGCGGCGGCCGTTACGATGGTCTTGTTGAGCAACTAGGCGGCAAAGCAACTAATGCGGTTGGTTTTGCAATGGGTCTAGAGCGTCTAGTTCTTATGATGGAAACGCTAGAACTTACAGAAGTTCGTCGTAGCGTTGACGTATATATGGTTGCTGCTGGCGAAGGTACTATGATCGCGGGCATGCAGTTAGCGAATCAATTGCGCGACACCGTTAAAGGCGTACGCGTGATGAACCACTTCGGTGGTGGTAGCTTCAAGAAGCAATTTAAACGTGCTGACAAAGTAGGTGCTGTTGTAGCACTTGTACTTGGTGAGAACGAAGTTGCTGATAATACAGTTGTGCTAAAAGATTTGGTTGGCGGTGTGCAAGAAACCGTGTCTCAAACGGAAGTTGCAGAGAAAGTAGCTGCGCTAATCTAGTTAGCCATTGAGCAAACGCTCATCATGAATATTAACGTCAGCACTATGCTGGCGTTTAAAGAATTAAAGAGGACAGGAAGTGGAACTTTACGATAGCGAAGAGCAACAAGTTGAAGCCATTAAAGATTGGTGGAAAGAGAACGGTAAAGCCGTAATCTTTGGTGCGGTTATTGGTTTAGGTGGTCTATTCGGTTGGCGCTATTACCAAGATTCAGTCGTTGAAGCGCGTGAAGCAGCTTCAGAAAGCTACACCTCTGTAATTTCAGCTCTTGATACTAAGGGCGTTGATGCTCAATCTGATATTCAAGCTTTCATCGACGCAAACAAAGACGCTGAATACTCTGTTCTTGCTGCTATGCAATTAGCTAAAGCACAAGTTCAAGCGGGTGACCTTGCAGCAGCACTTGAACAGCTTGAGTGGGCAAAATCGGCAACTAAGGACGCGGCATTAGCGCCACTACTTACTTACCGTGTTGCTCGTATCAAAGCTGAGCAAGGTGAATTTGACGCAGCATTGACTGATCTTGAAGCGATGACTGACGAATCTTGGAAAGGCCGTGTTGCTGAACTACGTGGTGATATCTCACTTCGTAAAGGCGACACTGATGCAGCTTACAGTGCTTACTCTGAAGCTCAACAAGCTGCTGATGCGAGCCAAACGCTTCAAATCAAACTTGACGACCTAGCTAAATAAGGCGCTTTGAATGAAGAAGATGTTTCCAAAAGCGGCGTTGTGTGCGATTGCTCTTGGCCTGTTAGCGGGTTGTGCGGGTGAAGAAGACACCGTCATCATGGCTCCAGTACCAACAGTAAACAGCGAGTTCACTCCTAAGCAGGAATGGTCTACGTCGGTTGGTGATGGTGTTGGTCATTACTTTTCAAAATTAACGCCAGAGCTTGCTTACGACAAAGTGTTTGTTGCAAGTCGCGAAGGTATTGTTAAAGCGCTTGATCCTGAAACGGGTAAAAAGTTGTGGGAAACCGATCTTGAAAAAGATGTGCTCGCACGCTTATCAGGTGGCCTAACAGCGGCTTACGGCAAAGTGTTCTTAGGCTCTGAAAATGGCGAAGTGATCGCGTTAGACGAATCGACCGGTGAAGAACTGTGGCGCGTACCAGTGAACGGTGAGGTGCTTGCATCCCCTGCGACTGAAAGCAACATGGTATTGGTTCATACGAGCCGTGGCATGATGATCGCTTTAGATCAAGAAAGCGGCGAACAGAAGTGGACGATTAGCACTGAAGTTCCAAGTTTAACACTGCGCGGCGATAGCTCTCCTGTTGCTGTTTCTGGTGGTGTTTTCTGGGGTACGGCAAATGGTCGTTTAGCCGCAGCTATCGTTGATCGTGGTCAGCTGATTTGGCAACAGCCAGTAGGTACGCCAAAAGGCGCAACGGAAATTGACCGCTTGGTTGATGTTGATGCGTCTCCGATTGTTCTTGGCGGCACCTTGTATACCGTTGGTATCAATGGTCAGTTAATTGCTATCGATCTTCGTTCTGGTAAGCCAGTTTGGAAGCGTAACTACTCGTCTGCGATTGATTTAGCGAGCGATGGCAGCCGTTTGTTTGTAGTAACAGACAAAGACCATGTGGTTGCGGTAGATGCGCGTAGCGGTACTGAGCTATGGAGCACGCCACTGCTAGAAAACCGCTTACTGACAGCACCTGCTATTATTAACGGTTATGTAGTCGTGGGTGATACAGAAGGTTATCTACACTGGTTAGATCGTTCATCGGGTGAGTTCGTTGCCCAGCAGTTAGTTGATGATAGCGGCTTTGCGGTTGCGCCAATTGAGCTACCTGAAGGCTACTTAGTGACGACTCGCAATGGCGATGTAAAGAAACTAACGATTAGCCAATAAAAGCGTGATACAATTCACAGTCGGCTCCTGGTTGGTAACAGCTAGGAGCCGTTTTGTTGTTATAAATTAATAAACCATGTGGTTATAGGTAAGAGTTTAAACTTGCGAACAAGTGCTTACCTATAACTACATTTAGAGAAGAAATTGTAGAGGTTGTTATGGTACCTGTTGTTGCTCTAGTAGGGCGTCCGAACGTAGGTAAATCTACGTTATTTAACCGATTGACTCGAACTCGTGATGCATTGGTTGCGGATTTCCCTGGCTTAACGCGTGACCGTAAATACGGCCATGCTCATTTTAGTGAGCATGACTTTATTGTTATCGACACTGGTGGTATCGACGGTACCGAAGAAGGTGTTGAAACTAAAATGGCTGAACAGTCGCTAGCGGCGATTGATGAAGCTGACGTCGTTCTGTTTATGGTAGATGGCCGTGCTGGTCTAACACCTTCAGACGTGGCGATTGCTAAGCACCTTCGCCAACTAGAAAAGCCTTCAATGCTAGTAGTAAACAAGGTTGATGGTATCGACCCTGATGCTGCAAGTGCTGACTTCTGGCAGCTAGGCGTTGAAGACATGTATCAAATCGCAGCGGCACACGGTCGTGGTGTAACCGCATTGATTGACCTTGCACTTAACCCATTCGCTGAAGCTTTAAAAGCTGAGAATGGTGAAGTAAGCGATTTGACTGAGTTTGAAGACGAAGAAGAAGAGCAAGTTGATTTCACTGAAGAAGAAGCGGAAGAAGAATTCCAGCGTCTTCAAGATCAACCAATCAAGCTAGCGATCATTGGTCGTCCGAACGTAGGTAAATCAACACTAACTAACCGTATTCTTGGTGAAGAACGTGTTGTTGTTTACGATATGCCTGGTACGACTCGTGACTCTATCTACATTCCAATGCAGCGTGATGAGCGTGAATACGTTCTGATTGATACTGCGGGTGTTCGTCGTCGTAAGAACATCAATGAAACGGTAGAGAAGTTCTCTGTAGTTAAAACACTGAAAGCGATCGAAGACGCTAACGTTGTTTTATTGCTGATTGATGCTCGCGAGAATATCTCGGATCAAGATTTAAGCTTGTTAGGCTTTGCGTTGAATGCTGGTCGTTCAATCGTGATTGCAGTAAACAAGTGGGACGGTCTAGACAGCGATGTAAAAGAACACGTTAAGAAAGAACTAGACCGCCGTTTAGGTTTCGTTGATTTCGCACGTATTCACTTTATTTCTGCACTTCATGGCACAGGTGTTGGTCACTTGTTTGAATCTGTTCAAGAAGCTTACAAGTCAGCGACAACACGTGTTGGTACTTCTGTTCTGACTCGTATCATGAAAATGGCAACGGATGATCACCAACCGCCTATGGTTCGTGGCCGTCGTGTGAAACTTAAATACGCGCACGCTGGTGGCTATAACCCACCTATTATCGTTATCCACGGTAACCAAGTTCGTAACTTGCCAGATTCGTACAAACGATTCCTAATGAACTACTACCGTCGTTCGCTAGAGATCATGGGTACACCGATTCGCATTCAATTCCAGAACAGCGAAAACCCGTTTGAAGCGAAAACAAACAAGCTAACGATTTCTCAGGAACGCAAACGTAAGCGTATGATGAGCATGATGAAAGGCCGTAAATAACCCTTTCTAATCGATTTGATACCCGAGCCTGTCTCGGGTATTTTTTTAAGCAAAATTTACGTTAAGCCATAGCCTCACATTCTCACATCATTATGGGTTAGCGAATTAGACTCGATTTCAAAAGAAGAACATTATGAGCACTAGCGATTTGATTACATCCGCACAAGCAATCACACCAACCATCACTCAATTCTGTCATCAGGCTTGGCAGCTAAATGCCAAAGCGCTATATGTTGAAAGCGATAACAGTAAAACCTACTTGATCACTGATGTGACGCCTTTTCATCCTGTTAGTCATATTTGGCCAGATCACCCTGCAGACCAAGGCTTTGTGAATGTTGGTGACGTGCAATATCCCGTTGAAGACTGTCTTGTTGGTGCAATAGAACAATCTACTAGCAATTTTCATATCGCAGCAGATATCCCTGTTAAGCGTGATGCGGAAGGGTGGGCGTTTGTGGTTGTTCACCAACTACCGGCATCAGCTTCTATGATTAATATTGGCGATGAAGTTGAGTTGTCGGTTGATAAAGAATACCAAGCAAGCTTGAGCCGTGGGCACAGTGCTGGTCATATCGCTTTCTTAGCGTTGAATAAAGTACTGGCTGAGAGTTACTGGCGCAAAGATGCGGACAGAAAAGATCCGCTTGGTAGTTACGACTTCAATAGCTACGCGCAAGTCACCAGCTTTGTGACCCCAGAACTATGTACCGACAAGTATCGTTTGGGCAAAACCTTGAAGAAACGCGGCTTGAACGTCGCAGACATGCTAGCAAACCTTGATGGCATTGAAGTCGACATCAATCAAATGATTGCAGGCTGGCTAGCAGAGCCGACGCCAGTCGCGATGAGGCTGGAAGGCGAGGCATTAACAGACTCTCGTTACTGGGAATGGCAGCTCAATGCAGACACTCTCGTGTCTATTCCGTGTGGTGGTACTCACATTGAGAATACGTCAGAGCTTAAAGCATTATCGGTTAAGTTAACCCAGTTAGATGACCAGAATATTGAAATGCTGACGCATGTAATTCGATGATTTAGACTATAGATCGAAATGGCTTGTGCTGTTTTTTTGTTTTTATATGTCACTTTTAATATAAATGACTATTTAAAATTGAAATGCAGCACATGTAACTTATGCTTTCGGTGTGTGGTGATATAAATATTCTTTTTGGGGTAGATCGCTGATCAAAATAGATAAAGCGAAAGATCAACCTATGATCTTCGATTGTGTGTTGTGGTTATTTAGTGTGTTATTATTAACCAATAGCAAGCTTGTATAAGAACAAGCCGTACCTAATTACACAATTGAAAGCTTTAGTGAATGGAACAAAAATTTTTATTAGAAGGCCACCGAGCAGTCAACAGTTTGCTTCGGAAGCTTGCTCTTGGGATGGATCGTAAAGATTTAAATCATAAGATCATTCAGCTTACCGAGCAGCTTTTCGGGCAGCGCATGGCTTCAATTTTACTGCTCAACTCAGAGTCAAAGACTTTGCACCTTGAATATGCTCCGAACCTACCTGATTTTTATAATCAGCAAATAGAAGGGGTGGGGATTGGTGTGGGAATTGGTTCTTGTGGAGAGGCGGCGGCACTCAAGAAAGCCGTTATGGTTTCAGACATCAATAGACACCCTAATTGGGTTCCTTTCCTACCTCTGACCAATCAAGCTAATCTTCATGCGTGTTGGTCAGTACCAATCATCTCCTCACATGGACACGTGCTAGGTACCTTCGCGATTTACAGCCAGTACATCTCTGAACCCCATGAATTTGAACTCGAAATCCTAGAGTTATTGGCTTCACTGTATTCGGTCGCATTGGAGAAATATGAGTTAGAGAATCAACTTAACTTTTTTGCTCATCATGATTCCCTTACTCATTGTTTGAATCGCCGCGCACTGTTGAGTGAAGCTGAAAACGTACTGGCAAAGCGATGTTTTGGTGACAAGGTTATGGCGTGTCTGTTTGTCGATGTCGATAAATTCAAATCAATTAATGACACCTATGGTCACAGCTTTGGTGATGGCGTATTGCTCGCTGTTGCAAAGGTTTTGGATGAAGCCACCTCGTCATGTGCCAAAATTGGTCGCTATGGCGGTGATGAATTTGTGGTGTTCTCTTGTTTTGACTCTGAAGAAAGCGTTGTTAGCTTTTATCACAGCTTAGAAAGAACCTTGGAACAAGCGCTCTATATCAACGATATTCAGTTCGCAGTCAGTGTTGGGCTCTCTTGTGAAAAAGATCCTGAGTCATTAGAAACCTTGATCGCACAAGCTGATAAGAACATGTACCAAATCAAGCAAGCGAAGTCTCAGCAGTAGTAGATTGTAAAAAAAGTAGTGAATTAGGAAATGCTAATGAGTGAAAATATCTGCCCTAAGTGCCAGTCAGAGCTAGCTTGGGATGGCAAGTATCACTGTGAAAGTTGTCAGGCACACTTTACTAAAGTTGGGTTTTGCCCTGAGTGCAACAGCCAACTTGAGAAGCTTCAAGCCTGCGGTGCGGCGAGCTATTTTTGTAATGGTGATTGCAACGAGTTGAAGTCTAAGTCGAGAGTGAAATTCGAATTCCAACCAGCTGAATAGCCTTGAACTATTTGGTTTGAACGACTATCGGTGATGTTATACCAGAGACTCAATACTAAAGTGTGGGGTCTTTTTTGTATCTGATGAAACTAAAGCTCACTCTTACCAACTCTTGTTGTCACTTGCGATTCAATCACACCATCTTCTACTTGAGTGGTAATCACTTCGCCCACCTCAACATCGTTAATCGATGACACCGTCTTGCTCGATGCGGAATGGGTAATGCTGTAGCCACGCTTTAGCGTTGCCAGTGGACTGACGGTTTCTAACTTCTCTGCAGCCATGGCTAGCTGGTGGCGAGTCGTTAGTAATGTCTTGTCCATTGCATCCAACAGCTTTTGCTCTGAACGTTGCAGATGCAGTTTCTGTTCGCCAAGGCGTTTTACTGGCGAGTTCAGCTGAAGCTGGTGCTGCTTACGCTCAACACGCTGTGCATGCTGCTTTAAGTATTGAGTCATACCACGACGCAAACGCATGTCTAAGTCATCAAGCTGCTGACTCTGCTTTTGCAGTTGGTAGCTCGGATGTTGTTTCTCTAAGCGGTATTTCAACGTTTGAGTTGATTGCGCTTGTTTGATTAACACATGACGAATCGCACTTACTAAACGAGCACGTTTAGAGGCATAAGCTTGCTCTTTATGACTGTTGTCACGGCTAACCAATTCAGCGGCTGCTGATGGCGTTGGAGCGCGCATATCTGCGACGAAATCGGCGATAGTGACATCAACTTCGTGGCCAACTGCGCTGATAATCGGGATCTGACTTGCTGCAATTGTGCGAGCAACGATCTCGTTATTGAAACACCATAAGTCCTCTAATGAACCGCCTCCACGACCCACGATCAACACATCACACTCGTTGCGCTCATTGGCACGTCCAATCGCTTGTGCAATCTGAATAGCCGCTTCTTCGCCCTGAACCATGGTTGGGTAAACCACAACAGGCAATGAAGGATCGCGTCTTTTCAGTACATCGAGAATATCGAAGAGGGCTGCGCCTGTTTTAGAGGTGATGACACCAACGCATTTAGGATGTTCTGGAAGAATTTGTTTACTCGATTGAGCAAATAGCCCTTCTGCAGCGAGGTTCATCTTCAGCTTTTCAAATTCTTGCTGAAGCTTACCATCGCCTTCTGGCTGAATGCTTTCGATGATGAGTTGATAGTCACCACGCGGCTCATAAAGAGACAGACGTGCTTTGACTAAAACTTGATTACCGTTCTGGGGTTTAAAAGTCACACGACGGTTATTGCCACGAAACATGGCGCACTTAACTTGAGCGCGAGAGTCTTTAAGTGTGAGGTACCAGTGACCAGATACAGGTGCAGAGAAGTTTGAGATTTCACCAACGAGCCAGACTATTCCCATTTCGTTTTCTAATAGGAGACGAACCTCTGAGTTGAGGCGAGAAACAGTAAAGATGTTTGGATTAGTCATAGAAGCTCTATCTTTCCTTGAAGGAAGGTCTTTCTTGGAATCTCACAGGGCGTGAGTATGGAAGATAGCGGCAATATAATACATAGCAAGGGGGTAAATGCAAATTAAAAATACAAAAATGTGTAGCCAAGCGATTTCGTTGGCCGTATAATCCGTCCGCAATATCTAATCCAAATGCAGTTTGATTTTCCTTAATTGGCTGCCCTCATTAGGCGAAACGATGAGATTGGATTGTTTCTTTTTACTCCTATTATTGTGAGATATTGCAAATGCTAAGAATTGCCAAAGAAGCGCTGACATTCGACGACGTACTGCTAGTGCCAGCACACTCCACCGTTCTCCCTAATACAGCTGATCTTCGCACTCAGCTGACGAAGAATATTTCCCTAAACATCCCAATGATCTCTGCATCGATGGACACTGTGACAGAAGCTCGCCTAGCGATTGCACTGGCACAAGAAGGCGGAATAGGCTTCATTCATAAGAACATGTCTATTGAACAGCAAGCTGAAATGGTTCGCCAGGTTAAAATTTACGAAGCAGGTGTGGTTTCTCACCCTGTGACTGTAAACCCTGACGCGACAATCGCTGATGTTGTAGCTCTTACTCAAAAACACGGCTTCGCCGGTTTCCCTGTTGTTACTGAAACAAACGAACTTGTTGGTATTATTACTGGCCGTGACGTTCGCTTTGTGACTGACCTTTCTAAGAAAGTTGACGTAGTAATGACGCCTAAAGCTCGCCTTGCTTCTGTTAAAGAAGGTGCAACTCGTGAAGAAGTTCAAGAGAAAATGCACGAAGCGCGTGTTGAAAAAGTTCTTGTTGTAAATGATGACTTCCAACTAACAGGAATGATCACTGCAAAAGATTTCCACAAAGCAGAACGTAAACCAAACGCTTGTAAAGATGAGCGCGGCAGCCTACGTGTAGGTGCAGCTGTTGGTGCTGGTGCTGGTAACGAAGAGCGCGTTGCTGCTCTTGTTGAAGCTGGCGTAGACGTTCTACTTATCGACTCTTCACACGGTCACTCTGAAGGCGTACTTAACCGTATCCGTGATACGCGTGCTGCATACCCTGATCTACAAATCATCGGTGGTAACGTAGCAACTGGCGCTGGCGCTCGTGCTCTTATCGAAGCGGGTGTTAGTGCGGTTAAAGTAGGTATCGGCCCGGGTTCAATCTGTACTACTCGTATCGTTACTGGTGTTGGTGTTCCTCAAGTAACAGCAATTGCAGACGCAGCTGAAGTAGCAAACGAATACGGTATTCCAGTAATCGCAGATGGCGGCATCCGCTTCTCTGGCGATATCTGTAAAGCTATCGTTGCTGGCGCATCTTGTGTGATGGTTGGTTCAATGTTCGCGGGTACTGAAGAAGCACCGGGTGAAGTTATCCTTTACAACGGTCGTTCTTACAAGTCTTACCGTGGTATGGGTTCTCTTGGCGCTATGTCTCAAGGTTCTTCTGACCGTTACTTCCAATCTGACAACGCTGCAGACAAGCTTGTTCCAGAAGGTATTGAAGGTCGTATCGCATACAAAGGTCGTCTAAAAGAGATCGTTCACCAACAGATGGGCGGTCTACGTTCAAGCATGGGCCTAACGGGTTCTGCAACTGTTGAAGACATGCGTACTAAAGCTGAGTTTGTTCGTATCTCTGGTGCGGGCATGAAAGAATCTCACGTACACGATGTTCAAATCACGAAAGAAGCACCTAACTACCGTTTAGGTTAATAATACGTCCAAACGTTTGAATAATGTGCTGATTTAGTCGGCACATTATATACCAATCGTAGTAAATAACTGGTCATCCTAGCTTGTTAAAAACCTCGATAACTTCGTTAGAATTTTTGATTGTAGAATAACTACTTATCAGAAAATCCTGCCTTGTTTTCAAGCTTTTTTCCTGCGCTATTCCTGAACACTTACTTACTGTGATTGGTATTATATCTAAAGCCTGTTTTGTTGAACGTATGATTTTTGCAAAACATTGCCTTATAGATAACTTACGAAAACGTTTGCTTTATTTCTTGAAGAGTTAATCAGAGGTGAGTAAACTCGCCTCCGTTTTATCACATAGCCAATAAGACTGCTTACAATGACTAAAAATATTCATGACCAACGTATTCTAATTCTGGACTTCGGTTCTCAATACACACAGCTAGTAGCTCGTCGTATTCGTGAGATCGGTGTTTACTGTGAACTTTGGAGCTGGGACGTAGAAGAAGCGGATATTCGTGAATTCAATCCAGACGGTATCATCCTATCTGGTGGCCCTGAAAGTGTAACGGAAGAGAATTCTCCACGTGCACCTCAGTACGTATTTGATTCAGGTGTTCCTGTCTTCGGTATCTGCTACGGAATGCAAACTATGGCTGAGCAACTTGGCGGTAAAGTAGCAACGTCTACTGAGCGCGAGTTCGGCTACGCAGCGGTACAAGTAACGGGTGAATCTGCACTTTTCGCTGACCTTGAGACGACTCAAGATGTTTGGATGAGCCACGGTGACAAAGTGGTTGAAATCCCTGCTGATTTTAAAAAAATCGCAGAGACAGACACTTGCCCATACGCAGCAATGGCAAACGAAGATAAGAAATACTACGGTGTTCAATTCCACCCAGAAGTAACGCACACTAAAAACGGCCTAAAAATGCTTGAGAACTTCGTTCTTAACGCGTGTGGTTGTGAAGGTCTGTGGACTTCAGCATCTATCATTGAAGATGCAGTTGCACGCATTAAAGAACAAGTAGGTGACGACGAAGTTATCCTTGGTCTTTCTGGTGGTGTTGATTCATCTGTAGTTGCGATGCTTGCTCACCGCGCTATCGGCGACAAACTAACATGTGTATTTGTTGATAACGGCCTTCTTCGTTTAAACGAAGGCGAGCAGGTTATGGACATGTTTGGTGACAAATTCGGCCTTAACATCATTAAAGTTGATGCTGAAGAACGTTTCCTTAACGCTCTGGAAGGCGAAGCTGAACCAGAAGCGAAACGTAAGATCATCGGTCACGTATTCGTAGATATCTTCGACGAAGAGTCTAAGAAACTGAAGAATGCTAAATGGCTTGCTCAGGGTACTATCTACCCAGACGTAATCGAGTCTGCAGCATCTAAGACTGGCAAAGCACACGTAATCAAATCTCACCACAACGTTGGTGGTCTTCCTGATGATATGGAAATGGGCCTTGTTGAGCCTCTACGTGAGCTGTTTAAAGATGAAGTACGCAAGATCGGCCTAGAGCTTGGTCTTCCATACAACATGCTTTATCGCCACCCATTCCCGGGTCCAGGTCTAGGTGTTCGTGTACTTGGCGAAGTGAAGAAAGAGTACTGTGACTTACTGCGTCGTGCTGATGCTATCTTCATTGAAGAGCTTCACGCTGCTGACCTTTACCACAAAGTATCTCAAGCATTCACGGTATTCCTACCTGTACGTTCAGTTGGCGTAATGGGCGATGGCCGTAAGTACGATTGGGTTGTATCTCTACGTGCAGTAGAAACTATCGACTTCATGACTGCTCACTGGGCACACCTACCATACGACTTCCTAGGTAAGGTATCTAACCGTATTATCAACGAAGTTAACGGCATTTCACGTGTTGTTTACGATATTTCTGGTAAGCCACCAGCAACTATCGAGTGGGAATAATCTCTTAGAGATTTAACCAGTTTTGATTAAGCTCTTAAGCCTCGAACTCGTTCGGGGCTTTTTCTTTCTGATTCAGGGGATTAAAGAGCTATATATAACCGCTAGAAACCGAATAAGTTGGAAACTAGATATCAGCTCAAGAAAGTATGAGACGCGTTGTTACGTTTAACTATACATAAAACTATCACTCGCACTTTTTATAAATTCATACCGCAACAGCTAGGCTATTTCCCATGTGCCACATACTCTTTGATGGACTTATTAAGGACAGATAAGAGAATCCATCATGTTAAAAATCAAATATTTGGCGACAGTAGTTGGCTGCACTTTAGCAGCACACAGTTACGCGTCTTTGAACATTCAACCTGATCCGCAAAACCCGAATGGCTACCTTGTTGAAAAGTCGGCTTTACAAGCTGCTGAACAAGCGAAAACATCCGATCCTATGTATGCGATCTGGTCACAAGCATTACAAACTCGTCCCAATAGTATTGTTGAAGCTATTGAACCGGGTTTAGCCTCGAATCCTGAAAACGTGAAACGAGTCGAGCGTGTATTCCCTCAATCTGAATGGGACTTCCTCACTCAAATGGCTGCGCCAGAATACACATACACTCGTTTCTTACGTGCGATTGGTAAATTCCCAGCCTTCTGTGGAGAGTACACCGATGGCCGTGATTCCGACGCCATCTGTAAAAAATCCATCATCACCGCTTTTGCCCATTTCTCACAAGAGACGGGCGGTCACATCGCGATAGACAACACCTCTGATAACCCATTAGCTCTCGAAGAGTGGCAGCAAGCGCTGGTGCATGTTCGTGAAATGGGTTGGTCTGAAGGGCAAGAAGGCTACACCACAGGTTGTGGCCAGAACGATTGGCAAAATGCGCGCTGGCCATGTGCCGCAGGGCAGGGCTACTTCGGTCGTGGTGCTAAACAGCTTTCTTACCACTTTAACTACGGCGCGTTCTCGGAAGTGATGTTTGATGGTGATGCGACGGTTCTATTGAATAATCCGGGCTTGGTTGCTGATTCTTGGTTGAACTTGGCTTCTGCTATCTGGTTCTTCCTTACGCCTCAAGCTCCTAAACCAGCCATGCTGCACGTGATTGACCGTACTTGGACTCCCTCTCAGCGTGAATTGGATGCAGGTATTGGTTATGGATTTGGTACCACGATCAACGTGATTAATGGTGGTATCGAGTGTGGTGAGCAGAACAAAGACAAAGGCCAGCCAGTTAACCGTATTCGTTACTGGGAAGGGCTAGCGGCGCACTATCAAATTCCGGTAGAAGCAGATGAAGCCAATACTTGTTGGCAGCAAACGCCTTACGGTAGCTTGAATCTCAACGGCGCAACCGATGTGTTGTACACCAACTGGGATGGCAACTGGAAATACTACGCAGACCGTCCTGAAGGATACTCGTTTGAATGTGAGTTGGTTGGATTCCAAACGGCATATTCAGCGCTGGTGGCTGGCGATTACGAGAAGTGTGTGACCAACTTTTATGGATCACATGCGAGCTGGCCTGAAGTGAAAGTGGTCGATAAGCTTGATCCAGTAGACCCAGGTACTGATCCTGGTGGTAACGGTTGGAGTGCGACCAAGGTTTACAACGCGGGTGACCAAGTTACTCACAACGGTGCAACCTACGAAGCGAAATGGTGGACTCAAGGGGATGACCCGGCCAATGGCGGCCCTTGGAAATTGGTTGCTGGAGAGCCAACACCACCCGTGACAGATCCATCGCCAGTTGACCCTGCACCTGTCGATCCTGCTCCGGTAGACCCAACACCAGTTGAACCACCAGTTACTGAGCCGCCTATCGTTGTTGACCCATCGGTCTTTATTACGTGGCAAGCGGGCGTTAGCCAAGTGAGTAACGGTGATAAAGTGACGCATAACGGTAAGTGCTTCGTAGCGAAAAACGGGCCGGGTGTATGGGAAAGCCCTGTTCAGTCGAATTGGTTCTGGGATGAAATTAGCTGTAATTGATAGTCTGAATACTGAATAGGTGACCTAAGTTACGAGTTCAGTAGTACGACCATAGCGATATAAATAATCAAAAGCCGAAAGTTTCTACTTTCGGCTTTTTTTCGTTTTGAACTTGACTGTCTAAGAAGTTCGACTGGTCTATTTGGCTATGTTGAAGCGCATTTAAAGATTAATTATCCAGTTAGAGGATAAAGTTCTGTACAAATGGTGGTTGTGAATTTATATTCAAATTTAATTTATATTTATTCTTTTTATTTTAGGGTCAAGGTGTACCTATGGAACAGACAGATATCACGTCACTCATCCCCATTGTGATTACTTTGGTGTTGTCGCTGGCGACAAGGAATGTAGTGATAGGCCTATTTGCAGGCGTGCTGAGTGGTGTAGCTATGCTCACCGGAATGTTTAGCGAACTGAACCCTCTTGATACCTTCGGAACCATGGTTAAAGGCTACCTAGTGCCACAGCTGACTGATAGCTACAACGCTGGTGTAATTATGCTGTTGGTGTTCATCGGTGGCTTTGTCGCCTTGATGGAAAAGTCCGGTGGTGGTGTTGCGTTTGCCAAGCGAGTGACTCAGTGGGTTAGCAATAAATGCCAAGCTCAATTGTCAGCCTGGTTTGGGGGAATCATTATATTTTTCTCAGACTTAGGCACCCCGTTAATTGTTGGCCCTGTTTTTCGTCCCCTTTTCGATAAACTGAAACTTTCTAGACAGAAGCTAGCATTCATCATCGACTCAACCTCGTCACCAGTTGCGATCCTTATTCCTTTCATTGGGTGGGGTGTTTACATCATGGGCCTGATCCAAAAAGAGTTTACGGCGTTGAATGTCAACATGTCTGATTGGGATGCTTTTATCGGTGCGATTCCTTTTCAGTTCTACGCCTTCTTAGCGATTTTCATTGTTCCTTTGGTTTCTGTTAAAGGTCTAGATTTCGGACCAATGGCAAAAGCGGAGCGTGATTGCCAAGAGGGAATCTGCTCTGGTGCGAATAATGAATCACTTAATGCGTTCTCGCATAAAAATGCAAAGGCATCTTTTGTCTGGGCACCGCTTCTGGTGATGGTTGTGGTGTTATGTGCCATGTTGGTTCCACAGGGCTTTCCATTCCAAAAGGTCGCAGGTTCATCATTCAGAGCAGCATTATCATCGGCTTATTTCTTTGCCGCGATTACCTTGATCACGCTGATGGCTTACTACGGAGTTAGAAAGCTTTCAGATGGTGTTTCTGTGTACTTAAAAGGTATGGGAAACATGATGCCTGTAGCGATCATCTTGGTATTAGCTTGGGCGTTAAGCACTGTCGGTAAAGAGCTGGGTGCAGCGGCCTATATTGCTGAACAAGCACAGAGTGGCTTTCCATATTGGTTAGTACCTGCGGTCGCGTTTTTGCTGTCTGCCATTATTTCATTCGCAACGGGCTCATCATGGGGAACCTTCGCGATAATGATGCCATTGGTTATTCCAACTGCGATTGCGATTGATGCACCGCTACTCGTCGCAATAGGCGCTGTGTTGTCTGGTGGTTTGTTTGGTGACCATTGCTCACCGATCTCTGAAACAACGATTCTTTCTTCAACAGGGGCTGGGTGTGATCAGTTTGAACACTTTAAGACACAACTTCCTTATGCGTTGATGAACGGCTCTATCGCTTTGGTTAGTTTTGTCGTGGCAGGCTTTACTGGAAGTGCATTGGTTGTGCTGGGTGCTCTTGTTGCTCAGTTGATTATCGTGACGTTGTTAGCCAAGCGCGATGCGAGTAAAAACGCTTCTTCAGAAGTGCAATCTCAAGTGTCTGAATCTAAACCACAACAAGCGTAATTTTAGATTACGAAGAGGGCGAGATTTAATGAATAGATACGGGATGCGAGTAAACGAGTAGCGAAGAGCTCGCTGTCTCTTGTTCTGCATTCATATCTCACTTACTTCAATCAAGAGATGCTCTTCGTATCCCGCTTACTTGAATCTAGAGACTCTTTTCGCATTTCGCATCTCGTTACTCGCATCTAAGTAAACCTTGTCATTCCCTACAGTGAGGGACGAACGTGATAGGGAATCTCTGGTGTGTTCAGTAAGTAGTTATATCTAAAGTAGATTCCAGATATCTCGTTCCTCGATTCTGGAATGACGATTCAATGAACAGATACGGGATGCGAGTAAACGAGTAAACGAGTAACGAAAAGCCCGCAGTGTCTTGTTCTGCATTCACTCCTGATATATCACTTACTTCAATCAGAGATGCTTTTCGTATCCCGCATCTCGTTACTCGCATCTTTTTTATAGCGCGATAGGGAATCTGCTCATTGATAGTTTCAATGAATCAATACAGCTTGTTATGAAACTAATTTTCCATAAGATCATTTACACAATCTTAGTTTTCGATAACTGGATTACCTAGTTGAACGGTTTATAGATTAAAATTTTCTTACAAATTTTATCGATTTTTTTTAATCAACCACTTTAATAAGGTAAATTCGCAATGTCGACCAAACTAGCTAACCCAGCGCCACTAGGCTTAATGGGTTTCGGTATGACCACTATTCTTCTTAATATCCACAACGCAGGTTTCTTTCCAATCGATTCAATGATTCTTGCTATGGGTATTTTTTACGGTGGTTTGAGCCAAGTTATCGTGGGCACAATGTGTTTCAAACGTGGTGACACGTTCGGTACAACTGCGTTTACTTCTTACGGCCTATTCTGGTTGTCTTTGGTTGGTTTAATCGTGATGCCTTACATGGGTCTACCTGCAAGCCCTGCTGCATTCATGGGTTGGTACCTACTACTATGGGGCATCTTCACAGGCTTCATGTTCATCGGTTCTCTATGCTACCCAGTTGCGAAGCAAGTAGTATTCGGTTCACTGACTATCTTGTTCTTCCTACTTGCAGCTCGTGATTTCACTGGCAGCGAACTAATCGGCACTATCGCTGGTTTTGAAGGTATCTTCTGTGGTGCTTCAGCTATCTACTTTGCAATGGCACAAGTAATCAACAACGAATACGGCCGCACAGTACTGCCTATCGGTGAGAAGAAAGCACCTCAAATGGCAACACAAGAAATCGCTGCTTAATACTCTAACTCGGGAACAGTTAGTTTGTTATAAGCCGTTTATTTGTTATGAATAAAACAAAAGGGGTTAGCCGATATGGCTAACCCCTTTTTTATGCGTTATTAATAGCGCGAGTTAGAGCGAGCTATTTGTTAAAGTAATCCATTTGTTAAGGCACAAGCTTAAGCTGAAGGTTGCTCTACAGGTTTAGTGTCTGCAGCTCCTGCTTCTGGAGACTTGCCTGTTTTACGCTTGTACTTCTCTTCCCAGTAAGTCGCACCTTTAATGCCTAGTTTTACAGGGTTGAAAGTGTACTCAGTCACACCTTGTTTCTGCTGTTCTTCGTAGTCTGCTAGAGCTTTAAGCGCAGGCTTAGACATGAAGAAGATAATCAGAATACCTACGATGTTTAACCATGCCATCAAACCAACACCAACATCACCCATTGCCCATGCAAGGTTAGCTGTTTTTACTGTGCCATAGAAAACTGCAGTGATAAGAACAAGCTTAAGTACGAACATCATGCCAGGGATCTTGATGGTACGACGTAGGTAAGCAATATTCGTTTCTGCGATGTAGTAGTAAGCAAGAATCGTTGTAAATGCGAAGAAGAACAGAGCAAATGCGATGAATGGCTTACCAATGCCTGGTAGTGCACTTTCAATAGCAAGCTGTGTAAACACAGGACCATTCGCACCGATGTTTGCTGCTAGGTTCTGAACAAGGAACACGCCTTCAGCGCCGCCGTGAACGTTGTAAGCACCAGTGATGATGATCATGAACGCTGTAGCAGAACATACTAGAAGTGTATCGATGTAGATAGAGAATGCTTGTACCAAACCTTGTTGAGCAGGGTGATCAACACTCGCAGCAGCTGCCGCGTGAGGACCAGTACCTTGACCTGCTTCGTTTGAGTAAACACCACGTTTAACACCCCAACCGATTGCAGCACCAAAGCCTGCCATAGGAGTGAATGCATCACCCAGAATCATTCCGAAAACAACAGGAACTTGGCTGATGTTTAGTAGGATGATAACGAATGCGATGATGATGTAAGCCAACGCCATGAATGGAACGACAATTTGTGTGAAGTTCGCGATACGTTTAACACCACCAAAGATGATGAAAGCAAGGATGATAGCAACAACAGTACCAGTGAAAATTTTAGCGAAACTGAATGTACCGATAGCTGTTTCAATCATGTCACCTGAGCCAAATGCAGCTTCTACAGCATTACCAATACTGTTTGACTGAACACCTGGAAGTAAAATACCACATGCAAAAATAGTCGCGATAGCGAAGATCCATGCGTACCACTTCTGACCCATTGCTTTTTCAATGTAGTAAGCCGGACCACCACGGAACTGGCCTTCGTCTTCTTCTTTGTATATTTGCGCTAGCGTAGATTCTGCGTAAGCAGTCGCGGCGCCAAAGAAGGCTACAACCCACATCCAGAATACTGCACCTGGGCCACCGAAACCGATAGCAGCAGCAACACCAGCAATGTTACCTGTACCTACACGGCCAGATAGCGAAACGGCTAGAGCTTGGAAAGACGAGATGCCTTTTGATGAGCTTTTACCCGATAGTAGCAAGCGCCACATTTCAAAGAAGTGACGGATTTGAACAAATCGAGTCATGATGGAGTAGAACAAACCTGCACCTAAACATAGGTAGATAAGTACTGGGCTCCAGATTATTCCATTCAAAAAATCAACGAACGACTGCATGAGTATTTTCCCTGTTAGTTTTGCTTATGATTGTTTTTCGAACAACACAATACTTCACTTGTAACCCGAGTGTTAAATTATTTAACTGCGCATTGGGATTACTGTGACATAAAGCAAGTTATAGAGGGTGTTTGTTAATGCTTAGTGCTAATTCGATAATCGTTCCATTTAACCTGATATGCAACTGATTGTAATTTGTAGTATTTTGCAAAGTGAATAAATAATGATTAATACAGAAAGAGGAATTTGAGGTGCGTATAAGAAGCGAAATCGCGCAAAACAGCGGTTAAGCCGCTTAGCATGAACGGCTGATATGGGAGTGCAGGGATAAGTAGGTTGGAATATATCACCTGCATCGTGTGAGCTAGTAGGTCTAAGAAACTGTGTTTCTTGAAGATTCGATAATTGAGGCTTTAATATCTACCTAGTGAAAATTGTTAATTTGATGCCTGTTTCAAACAACCACGAACCCTCGCGCCTGTAATTCTTGAGCGAACTCCGACTGAGTATTTGGCTCGCCGTGAATCAAATGTAACTCTCTTGGTGGAGTCGCGATGCCTTCTATAAATCGGTAAAGGTCCTCTTTATCAGCATGGGCAGAATAACCCGACATGCCATGAATTTGAGCATTAACCTCAACGTCTTTGTTATCAATAGAAACCTGCATTTCGCCTTGTTGCAGCTCTCGTCCGAGCGTCCCGTGCGCTTGATAGCCCGCTAAAATCACATCGGTTCGTTTATCGGGAAGCAAGGCAGATAAGTAGTTCATTATCCTGCCGCCCTGACACATTCCAGAAGCTGCGACCACAATCGCGGGTTCACCTGTCGACTTAAGGCGATTAACGATTTTCTTGTGCATTCTATGCCCATCAACCGTAATGCACTGCTCAAAAGCGAGTGGGTGACGTTTCAGTTCAAGACGCTGCTTTGCTTCTTGTCCCCATAACTCTTTAAAGCGTCGGTATGAACGCGTCACTTTTTGAGCCATCGGAGAATCGACAATAATAGGAATATCGCTACTGAGTTGATGCTCAAAGATCAGCTGTTCGATATCAAACAGCAGCTCCTGCGTTCTGCCGATACTAAATGCCGGAATTAGAATAACGCCGCCATCGAGTAGTGAACGATCAATAATTGCTTTGAGACGCTCAGATCGCGTAGCAATATCATCATGTGCACTGGTGCCATAAGTGGATTCGATAAACAGATAATCGGCTTGTTGTGGCGGCATTGGGTCGGGTAGCAAAGGTGTGTTGCTTGGACCTAAGTCTCCAGAAAACACGACCACTTCTTGATTAGGTAACTTTATCTCGATATAGGCAGAACCTAAGATATGTCCAGCAGGTTGAAAACGAGCATACAGAGTATTTGGCCTGCTATGTTCCTTTCCGTTGTTTTGCTGTTTAGAGACAATTGGAAACCATTCCCCGTAAGGCTTGGGAGCAATTAACGAATGAATTTTTTTGAGTATCAGCTTCGATTGTTTATTACTGAGCCCTTGTAGCTTTAAGCCATCTTCAATCATTAAAGGGGCGAGTTCGGCGGTGGCTTGCGTGCAATAAATTGGTTGGTTAAATCCACTGGCGAGTAACCAAGGTAATCGGCCAATATGATCAATGTGAGTATGGGTCAGCAGCAGAGCGTTGAGATGGGAGGTTTCAAATTCAATATCAAGAGGGCGTGCATCTTCCCCCTGAAGCTTTTTACCTTGAAGATCTAAACCTTGAAAAAGGCCACAATCGATGAGCACCGCTTGGCCTGAATCTCTTAGCTCGTGACAAGATCCTGTGACAGTATGCTTGCCGCCATGATGAATCACTTCCATCGTTTACTCCCATTGCTCTATAAAGCCGTTAACGCCTGTTTTTATTTTGCGGATAAGTGCCAGCAAGTAAAACAAGAACAATGAGAGTTGCGATCGTTGAGTATCTTTTTAAGTAATTGAGCGATGACTCAGTGGGTTCGTTGTGAGTTAGTTCGTAGAAGAACCGTCTGAATCCAACTCTGGTTTTTGCTGCGCCTCTAAACGAGCCACTTCGGCATCAAGCTCTGCTATTTTCTCTGCCATTAACGCATGACAGTGATTCGCCAGTTCTCTTGCGTCACTCAGCTTGTATCCAGACACATCAATAGGTTCAAGCATCTCGGTGATCACAATGCCGTTGTTTAATCGATTAAAGTCGATTTTTTTGTGAGTGGTGCTGGTGCACATAGGAGTGATAGGCACACCCGCCTCAATCGCCATTCGGAAAGCGCCCGTTTTGAATTGCAATAATCCGCGCCCTTTACTACGGGTTCCTTCAGGGTAAACCCAAACAGACAGATCTCTTTGATGAATCGCTTCCGCCACTTGCTTGATCGTATCGCGTGCTTTGGACTTGTCTTCGCGGTTAATCATGATGTTACCGGTGATCCAATACAGCAGGCCAAAGAAAGGCACGTACAACAAATCGCGTTTGCCCAATGAAACAGTGCGTGGTCTTAGCATTCCTGGATCGGTCACAAAGTCCAATATGCTTTGGTGGTTAGATATGTAGACGCTGTTCTCTGGTGTCGGGGCATTGTCTAGGCCACGCTGCACCAGTTTTACACCGATGATCTTTTGGAGTTGGTTGAACCAACGACAGAAAACGTACACATGCTTGGGGTTCTTGGGGCTAAACAAGCAGTAAACAAAAGCACATAGAGTGGTGAAAATAATAAACACCGTAGCCAAAATGATACGAAGAACAGCAAGCACAATTCACTCCTTACTCACCGCAAGATGTCAGTGATTAAATAGTTTTAGATGCTTGAAGTTTTCACTCTATTTAACCGAATTGCAACAATTAACTGTGATAGGGGGCTATTTTTAGATCTTTATATAAAACAAGGACTAACAATGGGTGTTTGACACCGTTATCGAGCTTACACGTGTTCACCAGTAATGGCTCATGATCACCAATACTGTTTATTTGGATCCAATCTTTCTACCCATTCCGGATCTTGACGCGATTCTAAGTAGAGTTGTAAACCGTTATAAGACATGAAAGCCGCTGGGCCACCAAGGTGTTCGAAATAGTCAAAATACTCATCTTCGAGCGCACAAAGGTGGGCCAAATCTTTAACCTTGTTGGCCAGTGCCCATTGAATGGCAAATACAGGCGCAACTGAGCCTGAAATATTCACCTCTTCGACGTTTGGGTTAAACATTGAATTAGCTTGTTCAAGCAGTATCTCTTCTTGTTCAGACTCTTGTTGTAGCACCTCTTCGACGATCTCCGAGCGCTTGGTATTAGAGACATTCTTATTCAGCTTGGCGATTCGAAGTGCGTAGCTAAATCGGTCTGATGACACTATGTCGACAAGTTGCGACAACAGCTCTTTGTCTACGCCTGCTGCCTTGGTGAAATAGTCGATACACGAATTGATTGAGGCATAACGAGTACCGTCAAACTCAAAGCCACTGGTTTCGTCGTAGACCTCTATTAGAATGTCATCAACCGACAAAGGCCAGCCTTTATAATCGACGCGTTGCTTGGCGATTTGATACATCTTCCAAGCGCTACGGCCAAACCCGCCAAGCGTCGAGCCCGAGAAATCAGAATCGATCAGCTCTTGTTCCGTCCAATTTTCACCAATCCCTAAGTGCTTTGCGTACTTATCGATGAGTGCGTGTTTTATCTGATCACGCACCGCCCAAATTGAAGTTAGATCTTTTGCATACCTAACACTCGCGCACTCCTTACAAGCTGGCAGTGCAATCGGAGAACAGTCTATCTTGGCAATAGCTTGTGCAGTCTTAGGGAATTCAACAACATCATCGGAAGGTTCACCACAAAACCAACAGGTGTGGCGCAGGTTGAACGGGGTATCTATGTGTGAGTATGTGGTCATTAGTCTTTATCAGCTAGGTACTTGAGGCGAGTTAATCATCTTCAAACAATTATCTCTGTTCGAACGTCAGCTTGCACCTTGTTTGTTTTTGTTTTGCTGACGAAACTGATTCGTGATGTGACTCGCCTGATGAGCTCATTAGGTGGATATTTATATAAAACAGTCACTAACGATAAACATTGATTAGTGTGGCTGAACTTACATGACTTGCTAGCAATCGCCTAAGCTCCCCATTACTATTGAGATAGACTCCTTACCCCAATAGCGCATATGTCCTCATCGATTCCTTTTTACGATAAAAATGCTCACACACTTTGTGAACAGTACAACTCAGTGACGTTCGAGACGGTACATAAAAGCTGGCAAGCTTATTGGCCTTTAGAGGGCGATAAGGTGCTAGATGTGGGGGCAGGAAGTGGCCGTGATGCGTTATGGATGCACAAGAATGGCTCTGTAGTCATCGCGATAGAGCCTAGTGCGCCATTACGCGAGCAGGGATCAGAATATACTGGGCCAAATGTTACATGGTTAGATGATTCACTCCCATCGTTGAATCGAACTGAAAACCTTGGAATGCGTTTTGACTTGATATTGGTAAGTGCTGTGTGGATGCACCTTGCACCGTCATATCGAGAGCGAGCATTCAGAAAGTTATCTAACTTACTCGCTCCAAATGGCAAATTGGTGATTACGCTACGACAAGGAGAGTTTCATGACGACCGAGAGGGTTATGAGGTCTCGGTTGAAGAGCTTGAGCGTTTATCAAAAAACAGTGCTTTGTTGGTGCGTCATGTCGATAACAGCCAAGACACCTTGAAGCGCAGTGAGGTTTGGTGGCAAACCGTAGTGATGACGTTGCCAGATGACGGCTCGGGAGATTTAAACAAGGTGCGCCACATTATCGTGAATGACAATAAGTCGGCCACATACAAATTGGCCCTGTTAAGAACCTTGCTACGAATCGCAGATGCTCATTCAGGTGCCGTGCTTGATCGAACTGATGGCAAAATATCTCTACCTGTGGGTTTGGTTGCTCTGTATTGGGTTAGGCAATTTAAGCGTCTAATTGACATCGATATAGAAGGCGTTGGGATTCAGCAAAATAGCAATACGAGTAAAGGCCTAGGCTTTGTAAAAGACGATGGCTGGAACAAGCTCAAGAACCTCAGTGCCGATGATTTAGCGATAGGCACTCTGTTTATTGGTGATGAAGCCAAAGCATTGCAGAAGTTGTTTTCACAAACGATCAGCACCATTAAATCGGGCCCAGTGACATTTATTTATCAAGGTTCCAAAGAGAATAAGTTGTTTGAGATACTCCCACCTCAGCAGCGACGAAAGAGTCGAGAGTCACTGGTCATCGACAGCAAGTTCTTAGCAAGCTTTGGTTACTTCACACTGGATGAAAGCCTTTGGGAGTGCTTTAGAATCTACCATTCTTGGATTGAGCCGCTAGTCGTGAATCAATGGGTGATGGAGATGCAGCGGTTTGAGTTAAATCGACAGCGCAATATTTCACTGCAGACCTATCATGACTGCTTAGTCTGGATTGACCGAAACCACGACACTCGTGACGTACGTAAAAGAGTTGAGCAACTTAGATCCGAACATGCAGACATTGTCAGCATTTGGAGTGGAAAGTCACTAAAAAACGAGTATCACGTTGATCACTGTCTGCCTTTTGCTTACTGGCCGAATAACGATAAGTGGAACCTTTTTCCAACCACAAGCAAAGAGAACCTAAGCAAAAGTGACAAAGTGCCTACCGCTGAAAAACTTCGCGCGTCTAAACCGCGTATTCTCGAATGGTGGCAATTGGCGTGGAGTGATTCGGCTCATTTTGAACAGCAATTCTTTTCTGAGGCGGCCCTTTCTTTACCCAATATTCCTCCACAATGTCGAGACTTTGAAGAGGTGTTTGACGCAATGGGTTTGCAGGTACGTGGTGTGAAAAGCCGACTGCTAATCAATGAGTGGCAATGATCGCCACGCTTACCCGCTAATTTAATTCTTTAATCAACGGTAGAGTAAACAATGAAATACATCGGAATTGATGGCTGTAAGGCGGGTTGGATTGCTTGGTTCGTCTCTGATGATCAGGCGCCAGTGTTCAAAGTGGTAAAGGCGCTCGATGAGCTTGAGGGTGATCTTGTCGGTTCAACGGTGCTTATCGATATGCCGATTGGTTCTAGTGACGCACAAACTCCGGATCGCTTGTGCGACAAAGCAGCAAGGCGTTTTCTCACCAGCAAACGCGGTTCTTCGGTGTTTCCGGTTCCGTGCCGAGAGGCGGTTTACCAAACCGATTATATCGCGGCGTGTAATGCCAATGTGCAGCAGCTTGGTCAGAAGTTCTCTAAGCAAACTTGGGGGATTGTTCCAAAAATCCGAGAGCTAGATAAACTCATCGATGCTCTCCCACATTTATCGATTAGAGAGTCTCACCCTGAGGTGGTGTTCGCTGCCTTGAAAGGGGAGCCGCTTACCTTTTCTAAGCGAACTCAAGAGGGCAAAGAGGAAAGGCTTTCGATTATTCAGCAACTCGCTCCGCAATGGTGTGAGGGTTTGGCGTTATCTATTTCCAAGACTAAACGTAAAGATGTCGCGATAGATGATATTTATGACGCGTTTATATTGATGTTGATTGCTTATCACGCTCCAATATTGTCGTGCTTACCCGAACTTTCTGAGATTGGCGGAAAGGTGGATAAGGATCAGAATGGTCGAGTTCGCGAAATCGTTTATTGGAAGAAAACGCACTAGCAAAGTATGCGCTCTGTTAGGTTGAGTGTGTTATTTTCCACTTCCTATCTTTTTACTCTTACTGTTTTTGAGCCTTGATATGAAACGTTTAATTGTTGGTTTGCTGGCAACCTTGAGCAGTGCGGCGAGTTACGGCCAAGTTGCACCTGTTTCTCAATGGCAGTGTGACATGATGAAAAAGAACAAGGTATTGAATAGTGGAGCACCTGTTGGTTGTGAGCGCCTATCTAAAGTGGACTTTGATTTCGTGAACTTTAAGGGCGAAACGCAGCAGGGGAATATGATTGTGCTTGATGTTATCGCCCCTTCTGTTGAACAAATCTTTTTAGAACTTAAACAGCGTAATTTCCCACTGCATTCTGCGCGCCTAATGCGTGAGTTTAACGGCGATGATAACGCCTCAATGGAAGCCAATAACAGCAGCGCGTTTAATGCTCGGCCTATCACTGGTGGAGGAGGTTGGTCGAAGCATGCATACGGTGTGGCAATCGACATTAACCCAGTTCAAAATCCTTTCTTAGCGTTTGATAGCAACGGAACCATCACGGTAAAGCCATCGCAATCGGCACCCAGCTACGTGAATAGAACACGCTTTCGTGCCCGTAATGACATTGAACGCCGAGGCATGGCGGAAGATGTGGTCGAGCTGTTTGCATATCATGGTTTCATGATCTGGGGAGGGGATTGGAATAGCCCAATCGATACTCAGCATTTCGAGGTCGGTTCGAGAAAGTTCGTCAATCAACTGCTCTCTAAACCCAAACCGGAAGCCAAAGTGTTATTTGAGCGATACGTCGAATCTTACCGCCAATGTTTTAATAAAAACAGAGGTGAGGGCGCAGAAAAAGCTCGTGCTATCTGTGCAAAGAAAACAGTCGGGACTTTTTAGTGCTATGTTTATTTAGAACCGTTTGTGTTTTAGCAAGTTAAGCTCGCTTCAAGGGTATTTTGAATCGCTAAGGTCAACGCGCGTCGTTGGCCTTTTTTGTATTTGTTTCTCCAATAGAACTCTGAGTATTCAAAGGTTATTGGGTATCGGTTAGTCAATAATTGATGAAGTAATGCGACACAAAGTCATCGGTTTGTCATTGAAAAAGTCATAGTGTAAGCGTTATGTGAGAACCATTGCTGGTGGGGGAACTTATTGTCTTTTCATCAGTATTATTAGTGAACTGATCACAACGGACCAACTAATGAAAAAGATACCTTTGGCTCTAACTCTTTTAAGCACTTTACTTTTTTCACAATATTCTTTGGCTACAGTCACTTCACACACCACTCAAAATCCGACTTACGAACTCGATGGTAAGGCGGTATTAGGCCGTACTGAGAATGTGTACCTCTCTAGCGTTCAAGGGCTTAAAGACGTTCCTTTCATTGGCAAAATAGACACTGGTGCAGAAACCACTTCCATGCATGCAGAAGACATCCATGTAAAAAGCACACATGCCGATTATAAGAACCTCAAAGATAAAGAGTTGATGTCGGCATTGACCGAAGATGTGCTGAACAATAGTGACGTTGATTACGACGATTGGGATGGCAGCACCTTTGCGAAATACCAAGCTGTGGTCTCTTTTAAAGTTCAAAACCCACGTACTGGTGAGATGGTATTGGTTGAGGCGCCGCTAGAGCGTGTCAGCATGATTCGCAGCCGTACCAGCAGCACGCCTTTGCTTCGCCCGACGATTAAAATGTCTCTGACTATCGCAGACCAAGAGCTAAAAACCGATGTTAACCTGACAGACAGAAGCCACTTCTCTGCGCCAGTATTGATCGGTAAGACCTTCCTAGCGGATAACGCGCTGGTGTTTGCGGGCTACGACTATTTGCAAGAGCAAGAGAACGCAACCGTGGTTGGCCGTAAAGAGGTGGTGTCTATCTCGGGAATGCCGATGAATGCGACCTTCTCTTTAAAGAACCGCTACAGTATTTTGCATGCAAAAAATATCGACATAGATAAAAAGAACAAACAAGTGACGTTTGATATGTTCGACAACGATGGCAAGCAAAAAGAGATGACATTGCCATTAGTTCGAATGTTAAGCGTGAGCGGCAAGAAGAGGCCTTTAGTCTATGTGCCTGTTCAACTTGATGAGAACACCACCAAAGACGTTCTGGTATACCTACGTGAGCGTTCGAGTAGTGAGTCGCAGTTGAGATTTGGAACCAGCACCGCTAGCGAATTCTTTATGATTGATACGAGTGCTGAAAACATTTTATCAGAAGGTTCAGAGAGCTTTAGTGATGTTGCTGAGTTGGGTGAGCCTATGATTATCTCACCAGAAGAGGACATCACACTGGATGACTTCCCACTTAAGGCTGTGGCTTCTTTTACCGTAAACACACCTTTGTTGAAGGTGGACAGCTTTGAGATTGTCGGTAAAGGCAAAGATGAATCGGTTGAGTTTTACCTAACTGACGCGAATGGCGAACAGCAAAAGGTCACAAAGCCAATCATTAAAAAGCTCAACGTCGGTGATGATAGTCGCCCAGTTGTGAGTGGTGAGTTCTCGGCATCTGGCAAGGTTCGTACACAAGAGTTTGCTATCGATGTGCTAAACAGTAATGAAAAAGAAGCCTACTTCATTCTAGGTAAGAAGATGGCGAAAGAGGACGTTTACGTAAACACGCGTTCTGACTACCTATTGAAAGCCGAGCCTCTGTTTAAAGTAGGGCACATTGAAGTGGTTGAAGTGAACGGCATGACATTCCCTGCCAAGCTAGATACCGGTGCTGATGTGAGCTCTATGAACGCGGTGAACATCAAGCGATTCAAGAAAGACGGCCAAGACATGGTGACCTTTACTTATCAAAATAACCAAGGCGATAAGCAAGAGTTCACCAAGCCAGTGATTGATGTGATGCGCATTAAAGCGAAGAAAGGCGAGAAGGTGAACATTCGCCCTGTGGTTGAAATGAAGGTTAAGCTCGGAGATCTAGAGAAAGAGGTGAGGGTAAACCTTCAAGATCGCTCCCGCTTCACATACAGCATGATTTTAGGTAAGAACTTCTTAAAGCACGGCGCGGTAGTAAGTAGCGATGAAGATTACTTACTCGGTGATATGGAGTAATCCCGAAACTGGTTTGAGTTTGTACTAGAACGGCTCTAAACTGTCACACATTTCAGTATTGGGATGTGTGGCTTTTCTTACTGGACCAGAAGGAAATGAGCAGGCTTTTTCATGTACTTCGCTTAATATTTTTCTTCCCAAGTTTCAGCCCCATTCTAATGAAGTTTAGCATCCAACAAGCGACGAGTTGCCCATCTGTCGGCAGCTTCAACGAGGTAAAACCTCTCTTTTGGACGTTTTCTGGAATAGAGTCTTTTCTTTTTTCTATCAGCGCCTTTGAGTAGGCCACGCAAAACTCAGGGTGCGCTTGAATACCCAATGAAGTTTGTCCTACTTGCATCATTGAAACTGGGCAAAAGTCATTGCCTGCGATAGCTTGCGCATTGTCTGGGATGCGCAGCACTTGATCTTGATGGCTGACTAGAAGGTTGAATTTGTTTTGATAAGGTTTCATCCATACTTGTGGCTTGTAGACTTTGGCGATCATAGTGCCAATACCCCAGCCAACCTTTGCTCGATAGACTTCTCCACCAAGGGCTTTGGCGAGCATCTGATGCCCAAAACAGATACCGACAAAGGGTATCTGCGCGAGATGGATTTGGCGAACCAAATCCTCCATACGTATGATCCACGCATCGTCATCCATAATGCCTGACTTGCTGCCAGTCGTCATATAGGCATCACATTCAGTTAATTCATCGGGAAACTCATTGTGATTTAACCAGTAAAATTTAAGCTCTAGGGTTTTGTCGACGGCAAGTAACAATCGAGAAAACATGGCCTTATAATTTCCGTGTTCTAGCTCTAGCGCAGGGCTTACATCATCGCAGATTAATACGCCAATTTTCATTGTTGTCACCGTTATGAGTTTGTGTTTTTACCTGTCAGAGCATGTAAAAACAGGAGTGTATATTGCTGTGCGTTAAACGGGATGGGGTTGCCACTGGAGGCTGCATCATTGACCGCAAGTTCACCAATTTTTATCGCATCTTTATCGCTAATACCGATCTCAGCAAGAGTATGTGGAATCGCTAATATTTCTCTTAATTCAATCACCCACTTATGCACTGCTTTAAACCCTGGGGATGGAAGTGAAAGTGCACGAGCTAGCGTGACCATCTTGGAGTCGATTTCGCTACGGTTGGCTTGCAGAACGTAAGGCATTAAAATCGCGTTGAGTAACCCGTGATGCTTGTCATACAGCCCGCCAAGGGTGTGCGCTAGGGCGTGCATTGCTCCTAAGCCTTTTTGAAATGCCGTAGCACCCATACATGATGCGACCAATAGCTGAGTACGAGCATCAACATCATGCCCATCAACATATGCTCGATATAGATTACGTTTGACTAGTTGGATTGATTCAATCGCGATACCATCAGCCATTGGGTGATAACCTAGTGCGCAGAACGCTTCCAAGCTATGAGATAGGGCGTCCATCCCAGTTGCAGCAGTAATATGGGCAGGTAAATCTATGGTGGTTAATGGGTCTAGGAGCACCTGCACAGGCAACATTTTCGGGTGGAAAATAATTTTTTTTGTGTGGTTTTGACTATCAGTAATGACAGATGCTCTGCCTACTTCTGATCCTGTTCCTGCGGTTGTTGGGATGGCAATCACCGCAACGATTGTGTTCTCGTCGGCATGTGTCCAGTTATCTCCAATGTCTTCAAAACTCCATAGTGGCAGTGATTGCTTGGCACACAACGCAATTGCTTTTGCCGCATCAAGGCTTGAACCGCCACCGTAGGCGATAATACCATCGTGATTTTGCGCATTATAGGCAGCAATCCCGTTATTAACATTGTCATCGGTGGGGTTGGCCTGTACATCGGAAAATACGGTGATTTCGACGCCCTGTTTGGCGCAATCATTCACTGTATTTTCCACGATATCTAGTTGTGCGAGAAATGGGTCGGTGACCAACATTGGCGACTTCATATTTAAGCGTAGGCAATGCTTCGCTAGTAAATTGAGCGCACCTTCACCTACACAGATTGATGTAGGATAGTTCCAATTTGAAATGGTCATTTAGCTCTCTCCCGCAACTTGAACTTGAGATGTTTGAGTGTGGTGCGTTTTAATATGAAATGATTTAGGTCGAGTGAGCATTTCAAAACCAATGAGTGATAAAGTACAACCGCGACCTGAATTTTTAACCCCTGTCCATGCTAATTGTGGGTCAAGATAATCACATCGGTTGACGAATAAAGTGCCTGTATCAACTTGCTCGCCAAGCTTTGCTGCAGCTTGTTCATCGCTTGAGAAGATAGAAGCAGTTAAGCCAAACTCAGAGTCATTCATCAACCTGACGGCTTCTTCGTCATTCGATACCGACTGAATGCCAACCACGGGACCAAAGGATTCTTCAGTCATCACTCGCATAGTATGGTTTACATTGGTTAAAATCTGCGGGGCAAGATAAGGTGTGCCGTTTTTGCTCCAGGAAAACCAAGACTCATCAATATTGGCAATGGCTCCTTTAGCAAGCGCATCCTCAATTTGTGAACGAACAAAATCGGCGGCAGCGGTACGTACAACTGGGCCCAGATTGGTCTCTGAGGCGTTTGGATTGCCGAGTTGATATTGTTTGGTCAATGCCACCGCTTTTTCAACGAACTGATCATGAATTGACTCATGCAGATATATGCGTTCAATCCCACAGCATGATTGGCCGGAATTGAAAAACGCGCCATCGACGAGTGTTTCAACTGCGTAATCAATATCGGCGTCGGCACGCACATACGCAGGGTCTTTACCACCAAGCTCTAACCCCACGCCAATGAAGCGCCCAGCGGCGTTTTTCTCGACCATCGCACCTCCTGCCACTGAGCCGGTAAAGGCAACGTAATTGATCTGTGGATGCTTGATCATTTGTTCAGTGGTTGGGTGGTCGGTATGTACAAACTGAAAAACACCATGAGGTAAGCCCGTACCTTCAAAAGCTTGTACCAATCGCTCTGAACAAAGTGGCGTCTGCGCTGAGTGTTTTAGGATCACGCAGTTACCCGCTATAAGTGCTGGGATAACGGCGTTAATGGCGGTTAAGTAAGGGTAATTCCATGGCGCTACCACCAGAACATTACCTATTGGTACCCGCTTGATATAACGAGTAAAGCCGGGTTTATCAGCCAATTCGATGGTCATCAACGCTTGTTCTGCTTGCTCAATCATCGATAGTGCACGCTCTTCTACCCCTAATACTTCACCTTGAGTTTGAACGAAGGGTCTGCCCATCATCATAGTGATTTCTTGTCTGATGGTGTCTTGATTGTCGACAAAGTTTGCGATCGCTTGTCTGCAGATTGCCTTACGTTCAGTCAAAGGTGTAGCTTGCCACTTATTTTGGCTGTGAGTTGCTTGCTCAATAATAGCGTTGATTTGCTTGTCCGATGATAACGCTCTCGATACGCAAACCTTGCCGTCAACGGGAGATAGAGTGTGCTGTTCCATGCTTTTATTACCTATGTTGTCACGATTGCCGTTTAAATGATTTCAAAGTAGCGATTGAGTTCCCAATCGGTCACTGCTTTACGAAATTCACGTTCTTCCCATTCTCTACTTGCTGCAAAATGGTCAACAAATTCATTACCAAACATTTCGCGAGCGTAAGGTGATGCTTTGAGCATTTGCGCAGCCTCCCAAAGGGTGGCTGGCAGTTTCAGTTCTTCAGGAATGTCTTGCTCATAGGCATTACCAACAATGGCTTCACCCGGCTCCCATTTATTGAGAATGCCACAAAGACCGGAAGCTAAAGCGGCAGCCAATGCTAAATATGGGTTGCCATCTGCCGCACCGATTCGGTACTCGACTCGTTGGCTTTTTTCTGAACCGGGGATAACGCGCAGTGAAGTGGTACGGTTTTCCACTGCCCAAGTGGAGTGGGTCGGTGCCCAAAAACCAGGGATCATGCGGCGGTAGCTATTAACCGTTGGCGCTACCATCGACAAGAACTCAGGCATCAATCGCTGTTGACCCGCAATAAAATGACGTTGTAGTGCGCTCATATTGTGCTGATTACTTTGGTTGTAAAATGCAGAGCTACCATCACTGTTTTGCAGTGAAATATGAATGTGGCCACTTTGACCTGGGCAGTCATTACTCCATTTGGCCATAAAGGTCGCCATCATGTTATTTCGTTGCATCAACACTTTGGTATAGGTTTTAAATAGCGCCGCTTTGTCGGAAGCATTCATTGCATTATCAACCGAAAGAGCAGCTTCAATTACGCCTGGCCCCGTCTCAGAGTGAATGCCTTCGATAGGGAAGTCCATGCTTTCACTCATGTCTAATATCTGCTTATACAACTCGATATAGGTGGAGTTTCTGATCATCGAATAGCCAAACCAGTCAGGTGTGATGGATTCAAGATCTTGAAAGTTTTTCTCACGAACAGATTTAGGTGTCTCGTTGAAAACGAAAAATTCATATTCAAAGGCGCAGAAAGGATTCAGTCCTAATTCATGGTACTTCTCAACAATTCGCTTAAGAGTACTGCGAGGACAAATTGCTGCTGCTTGTTGGTCAAACTCAGCGATAAATAGCAGCATGTCTTCTTCATCGAGTACATCTCGGCACGTATCAGGCAGTATTTTAACTGGTGCATCGGGATAGCCGGTATGCCAACCGGTGTAAGTGGTATTATCGTAGAGCTGGTCTTTACTGTCCCAGCCTAATACCACATCACAAAATGCGAAGCCTTTTTCCAGCGACGAGAAAAATTTGTCTTTCGACATGTATTTTCCGCGCATGATGCCATCATTATCAAATAAGCCAACTTTGATATGAGATAGGTTACGATCCTCGACTATCGCTTTGGCATCTTCGATGGTCTTTACTGATCTTGCGTCCATTCGTTGTTCCTCTTTGCACCGGCAATCTTAGCCGGTGCATTACCTGAGTTAGCTATAACGGTAAGGTTTACCTGCTTTTTCCATGTCGGCAGCGTACTTTTTGAATATATCCACTACCCGTTTGTTTCTTGGGCTGGTTTCGGCGACTTCATCCCAAAACTTAAGTGCTTCAGCTTCAACCGTTTTCCACTCTTCATCAGGGATGGTGGTTAATTCAAGTTTGTCGCCTTCAACACGTAGTTTTGCTTCGCCACCCCAATACCAGTGCTGACGATAGTAGTGCGAGCTGTCCATGCATAATTGCCATAGAGTTTTAAGGTGCTCAGGTAAGGCATCCCAGCGTTCGCTGTTGGCAAAGAAGGAACCACACCAAGCCCCAGAAATATTGTTAGTGAGGAAGTATTTGGTCACATCCGCCCAACCAACCGTGTAATCCTCGGTTATCCCTGACCATGCAATTCCGTCAAGCTCCCCAGTTTGAATTGCTACTTCAACATCTTCCCAAGGTAAGGTGACTGGAATAACACCAAAGCGAGAGAGGAAGCGACCCGCGGTTGGAAAAGTAAAGACACGTTTTCCTTTTAGATCCGCTAGGCTGCGAATAGGTTTGACTGTGGCAAAGTGACATGGGTCCCACGCACCTGCAGATAACCAAGTTACGCCTTTGATTTCGTCATAGGCTTCTTGCCAAATCTCTTTTAGACCGTACTGCTCAAATAGAACTGGAACATCAAGGCTGTAACGAGTTGCGAACGGGAAGTAGCCACCGAAAACAGAAATATCGACTGGCGCGGCAATGGAATCATCATCACTTTGCACCATGTCGATGGTGCCACGTTGCATGGCGCGGAATAACTCGCCAGTTGGCACAAGCTGATCGGCATAGAACAACTCAATGATCATTTCACCATTGGCAGCTTCGTTAAAAGCATCAACAGCTGGTTTAATGACATGTTCACCTAATGCAGGGCCAGCATAGGTTTGTAAACGCCATTTAATCGGCTCTTTGGTACTAGCAATCGTAGGTGTCACCGCCAATGCAGTAGCACCAGCAGCAGAAACAGCACCAGCTTTTTTCAGGAAATCTCTTCTAGAAGACATGTTTTATTCCTCCATGGAATGTGTGTCCATATCAAAAGTTATGGTTGTACATTGGGTGATTTTCATTAGCCGTAGTGGTACTCCGGAAGCCACAAAGCTAGTTGAGGGAAAGCCATTACCAGAATCAAACCAAACATCATAATGAGCACAAACGGAATGATTGAGGTGTAAATGTCTTTCAATGAAACTTCAGGTGGTGCCATAGCACGCATTAAAAACAGGTTGTAGCCAAACGGTGGTGTCATATAGGCAATTTGGCAAGTAATAGTGTAGAGTACGCCATACCACAATAGGTCAAAGCCCAAAGCACCAACCAGTGGCACGTAGAGTGGGGCAACAATGACTAACATTGCCGTGTCGTCGAGAAAGGTGCCCATCAAAAGGTAAGATAGCTGCATTAAGATCAGTACTTGCCACGGGGTCAAATTGAGGCGGTCAATAAAGAAGCCTTCAATCGCTTTTACCGCACCAATGCCATCAAACACTGCGCCAAAACAGAGTGCAGCTAATATGATCCACATAAACATGCAGCTAATCGCCAGTGTTTTTCTTAGCGTCTCTTCCAGCACTGAGCGGTTAAGTCGTCTCTTTGCAATGGCGGCTATGGTGGCTGCGACGGAGCCAACTGCAGAGCTTTCAACTAAGCTGGTTACGCCCATGAGGAAAAGCCCAGTCATGGAAACAAAAATGAGTAGTGGGGTAATACCCGCACGCAGCAGCAATAGTTTCTCTTTTAGGCTAACGTTACGCTCTTCTTCTGGTAGTGCCGGGCCAAGATTTGGCTGAATTTTGCAGCGAATCACGATGTAAACAATAAACAGTGTCGCCATCAATAATCCCGGGAATACCCCGGCAAGCCATAGTTGACCAACAGGCTGACGAGCAATCATGCCATAGAGCACCAAGACCACACTCGGTGGAACGAGAATGCCCAACGAGCTGCCGGCTTGAATAACACCTGTGACCATGATTTTGTCATAGCCACGACGAAGTAGTTCTGGCAAGGCAATACTGGCACCAATAGCCATACCGGCCACGCTTAAGCCATTCATAGCCGAAATAACCACCATTAAAGCGATAGTCCCGATGGCTAGCCCCCCGTTGAGTGGTCCCATCCACACATGGAACATCCGGTAGAGATCTTCGGCAATACCAGATTCTGATAGCATGTAGCCCATGTAGATAAACAGCGGTAGAGTTAACAGTGGGTACCATTTCATCAACTTGATTGCAGAGCTGAAGGCAATTTCAGAGCCGCCATCCCCCCAGAGCGACAGTGCAGCAATCACGGCAATAGAGCCAATTACGGCAAATACTCGTTGACCAGTGAGTAGCATCAGCATCATGGCAGAGAACATCATTAAGGCGATCATTTCGTAACTCATGAGCTCGCCTCCAACTTGCTACCATAAATAATTGTCGCAATGTCACGAAGCCAAACGGCTATGGCTTGCAGCATCATCATAAATACACTAACTGACATAAGGATCTTTATTGGTGCCATGTATGGGCGCCACGCAGAATAACTGCGTTCGCCGTATTCAATGGCATAACTGGTGCTAGATATGCCGCCATAAAGCAGCACGCTGAGATAGAAAAACAACATGATGACGGTGATGCTGTCGATGACGGCTTTTTTGCGTGGAGTCCAATTGCCATAGAGCAGATCCATCCGGACATGGCTATGCAGTTGCATTGAGTACGGTCCACCAAGCATGTAGAAGGCAACCATAACGAATTGAGCCATTTCTAATGTCCACAGTGAGGGAAAGAAAAACGTTTTGGAAATGGAGGAATAGAGCAATATTCCGATCATTACAAAGATTAGATACATCGCAAATCGCCCAATTCTGCGGTTGATGGCCTCGACTATTCTGACAAATGCCTTAGCGGGAGAGGGCAGAAAGTTGATTGGATCCTGCATTGTTCGCGACTCCGTGTCTTTTTGTTGGTAGGAAACTCATGGCTCCTTACTATCAACACTCTGCTCTTCCTACCATTTAACAGCCGACTATAATTGGCTTAGAGGGTTGATTAAAAAATGAACAAAATGTCAGCTTGTCACACAATAATTACAAATAATCACAAATAGTCAACAAAAAAGAAAAGTTTATTTCACGATTTGGTTTGGTGTAATATTTGTTACGGTATTGTGTCAGGTTCTATTTTCACAATCACTTAAGGAGAATCAATTGACGGTTTCAGAAAAGATAAAAGAGAAATTTTCAACGCTTACAAGGGCTGAAAGGCAACTGGCGAATGTGATGTTAGATAACTATCCAGCATCAAGTTTAGGGACTGTCGTTTCAATTGCTGAAGCGGCCAAAGTATCTAATCCTACAGTGGTTCGTTTAGCTAAAAAGCTGGATTTTATGGGCTTTTCAGATATGCAACGAAGTCTTCATGAAGAGATCGGTGATACGTTAAAAAACCCAATCGAAAAGCATGCATCTATCTCAAACGCTGATCCAAGTTCCCATCTTTTGGGACGGTTTTCTCACGCAGTTATAAACAATATTCAGCAAACTGTCGCGCAAATTGATGAAGAGTCATTCAACCAAGTCGTTGATACCCTGATTAACCCAAATAGTTCTCTATATATTGTGGGGGGGCGAATTAGTCATTCGATTGCTGAGTATATGTTTACTCATATGCAAGTGATCAGAGCTAACGTAACGATGGTGGAGCCTAATGCCAATCGTTGGTCACATTATGTGATCAATATGAACCCAGGAGATACATTGGTGGTGTTTGATATTCGTCGATACGAAAATGACATCCTGACCTTAGCAGAAATCGCCCAAAGTCGAGACGTAAGGTTGGTATTGTTTACTGATCAGTGGGGTTCACCGGTCAGTAAATTTTCTCAGCATGTTTTCCATGCTCGTATTGAAGCCCCTTCGGCATGGGATTCTAACGTTGCAATTACCTTTTTGGTTGAAGCTTTAGTTGAAGCTGTACAGTCTGCTACGTGGTCAGATACCAGTAGCAGAATGAAAGATCTTGAAGTGTTGTTAGATCGAGTCAAACTGTTTAAGAAGTTTGTTTAATTCACTTTTACCAATGACTTGTTGACTGTACACAATATCAAGAGTGTAAAGCAACAGGCGCATTACCTGCTCACTTAGACCGTTACATGAAGAACAGAACAAAGATTCCTTATACACATTTTTCTATGCTCAATGAGATTACATTGAACTTGATTGCACCTCTAGAGGAAGCTGGTTATACACTGCCAGAAAATCTTGTTCCGGATGCATCTGAGGGTAGAATCTTTTGCGGTTGGTTGAGGAAGCATAGAGGTGTTGAGCCTAAAGAGTTTCCTACTTATGACCATGAGTATCCAGATGGTAGGGTTTACCCGGCAAAATTGTACCCTGTAGAGTTCTTAGAGGATTTCCGTAAGCATTTCCGTAAGCGCTCCATAAAACCCGCATTCTAATCGCCTAGCGCGTAGAATAAGATCAAGTCTCCAACCATGAGGAGATTTGAAATGGCAAAACGACACACTAATCAAGAGTGGCAAACGCTCATCAAGCAGTCTGAATCGAGTTCATTGTCAACGCTTGCATTTTGTAAGCTTAATGAACTCAATCCCTCGACGTTTTATGCTAAGCGCCAGCAACTCAAAAAAGCAGATGTCTCTCAAGGCTTTGTACGGGCAGAGGTCGTCGAAAAGACAACGAAATATCAAGCTCAAATAGCCACCGCTAACATGACACTTCT
>NZ_OSDX01000048.1:0-33448 GCF_900382755.1 Vibrio sp. Evd11 | reverse complement strand
CGGGCTCGAGTCTTCTTTGGGTTATAAATCAATCAATCAAAGTATGCTCGCGCCCTGTGGGTGGTGTGGCTCTAAAATGACTCCATATATATCGAATCGCCAACAAAGGAGTAGCGACAGTAGCCAGCGACATGTTGAGCACTGACAGGAAAGAAAATAGCTCGGGCTTACTGGTGACAAAGTGCATCACATAGCCTGCGACGGTTGCATAGATGATCACAGAAGCCATCACCCAGTGCAGCACACGGCTTAGTAAATCGTATCGTGGATTATTCAAATTAACCTCGTTCTGATCGTTATAACAATAATTTTCAAATAGATGCCCAAAACTAGTTATTAGTATATTTGCATCGCGAATTAATTATATCGAACAGTAATACTCCGTATTCTACTTAATTATAAATTAATGATGTTGCTTCAGGTGTTTTATAATTATCAATGATGTTTTAGAGTGTTAATTCCAATACAGAAAGGGCAAGCTTGCCGACTTCCTAGCTTGTATGCCTATAACGAGATACAGTTAGTTTAAAGCTAAATATATAAGGAATGTATAATGCTTCGAATCTTATTGATTTCGGTTATCTCAATGTTCACAACCATGAGTTTTGCAAACGAAGAGGTTAAGTACTCAGATCAAGAGTATTTAGATAGACCATTGATGGAACGTTATATCTTGGATGAGTTGAAGCAATTGCGTATGGAGCAGCAAGATCTCGAAAGACGTTTAACGATCCAAATGACTGATCGAGAACTCTCTGTTGCGGATAAGTCATTGAACTACGCCAACGTGACGGTAACTTATTTCTTCTACATTATTGCGGGCGTTGCTTCACTTATCGCATTGGTCGGGTGGCAATCACTGAAAGAACTCAAGCACACAACCAAAGAAATGGCTGACCAGCGATTGAATTCTATCGCTCAAGAGTACGAAAAGAAATTTAATGTACTTGAAAGGGATCTTAAAAGGAAAACTCGAATCATCTCTGAAAATAATCGAGAGATTGAGATCATCAATGAGATTCATAATTTATGGTTAAGAGCGCAAAACGCACAGACGGCTGAGCAAAAAATTGAGATTTACGATGAGATCTTAAAGGTTCGTCCGGGGGACTTAGAGGCGCTCACTTATAAAGCGGATGCGGCGATGGATATGCAAGAGTACCACTGGGCAATGAGCTTATGTAACCGTGTATTAGAAGTTGATGACCAAAATGCTCACGCTTTGTATCAACGTGCTTGTGCCTACGCAAGGTTAGGTGCAGAAGGTCAGGCGATAGACGACTTAGAGCGATCTATCGAAGCCAGTGGTTCAATGAGAGAACTTCTGGCAGAAGAGCCTGATTTTGAGATGTTGAGAGGTTTAGACCGCTTTGAAGCTCTATGTGAAGAGTAGTTATTTAATGACATGGTGATCTTCGCACGCTCACCATGCTTTTAATCGTTTTTACGGAACGGTTTCTTACATTTCGCTTATTTTATTGAATCAATTGTTATGTTATAACATCTTAAAAATTCATTGTAATAACCGTTAAGTATTTTTATGAAGTTCCTCCGCACTGGCCTGATAGTGACTGCTATCAGCGCATTTTCACTTGCTTTATATCTTTCTCTTTCGCCTGAACCACCAGAAGACATCGCTATCAAAATTACACCTTATCAAGGTGCGGTTTCGGCTGATGAGAAGCCATCGAGTTCAGACGTTGAGTCAAGTTCTCTGGTAAGAGTTCATTATTTTGTCAAAGTTGGGGATACACTCAGCAATGTATTTACCTCTTGGAAACTCCCTTACGGAACGGCTCAAAAGATACTTGAGGCCGATCTAGAATCACTGAAACTGGACACGATCAAACCTGGTGATCATCTAGAGTTGTTGTTGGATAGTGAATCTAAGCAGCTAGTCGAATTGATTTACCATGAGAGCTTGGTTGAACAGGCGGTCTACACAGAAAATGATGACGGTAGTTTTAGTTATCAGTTCATAGAGACTCCAGGGGAATGGAAAGAAAAACTGTACTCAGGTGCGGTGCAGGGTAGTTTTTCCACGTCAGCTTACAAGGCCGGTTTAACCAGTGCCCAGATAGCCAATATCACTCGAACGCTGAAAGATAAAATTAACTTTTCCAAAGATCTCAGAGCTGGCGACAGCTTTAATGTTTTGGTTAAAGAGCAATACACGGAAGATCACTTAACGGGTAAGACTGAAGTGCAAGGGGTCTCTATCAAGCTACGAAATAGGGAAGTGGCGGCTTTTCTTGCTGCGGATGGACGTTTCTATGACCGAGAAGGGAATAGCCTTGAGCAAGCTTTTAATCGATACCCAATAGACAAACAGTTCCGAAGAATCACTTCACCATTTAATCCGTACCGCAAACATCCGGTGACAGGGCGTATATCACCACATAATGGCACTGATTTCGCAACACCTGTGGGTTCACCCGTTTATTCAACTGGAGACGGTAGGGTTGTGGCGCTTCGTGACCACCCTTACGCAGGGAAGTATCTGGTGATAGAGCATAACAGCGTTTACAAAACACGTTATTTACACTTGAGCCGCTTTTTGGTGAAGAAAGGGCAACAGGTTAAGCGTGGTCAGGAAATTGCGTTGTCGGGTGCAACAGGCCGTTTGACAGGGCCTCACTTACATTTTGAAGTGTTGGTACGTGGAAGGGCGGTCGACGCGATGAAGGCAGACCTGCCTTTGGCAAGCTCTATATTGCCGAAAGACAAGGGGGCGTTCCTTACTCGAATTGCCTCTTTTGATGAGATCATCTCTGAGCAAGAAGGCAGAACGAGTTAAATTAACTTCAGCCACGGCCTATCGCTATTCCAACCTTCTGGTGATAAACAAACCGAAGGTTGGAATAAGCATTTATTGAATTACATAATTTCAGATTCGATTAAGCGACGACAACCGCTGTGCCGCTGGCTGACACCATCAACATGCCATTACCTGTTCCTAAGACTTCATAATCGATATCGACACCAACCACTGCGTTTGCACCCGCTTCAATCGCTTTCTGCTCTAGCTCTTTGAATGCGTAATTACGTGCTTTCTCCAGCTCCTTTTCATAGGTGCCAGAACGTCCACCGACGAAGTCTCGAATACCTGAAAACATATCCTTGAATACGTTAACCCCTAGAATGGCTTCTCCGGCAATAACTCCTTTGTAATCGACAATGCGTTTGCCTTCGACAGATTGTGTGGTGGTAATAATCATAGTGGCCTCTGTAAGTTAGATGGTTGGTTACTAGATGAGTTGTTACTAGTTGATTAGTTACTTGATGATTAGCTACTCGCTGAGTTTTGTCTCTGAGCGTGTGAATTCATGCCTCAACCATGTTCTCAGTTTTAGTACACTTTCTTGTTTTAACTTGTTTTTTGGACAAACGAAATAGAAATCTTGATGAGGGTTAGCCACTGGCTCACTAATTTCGACCAACATACCATGGCTGATGTCATCTTTCACAAACAAGCGGTGAGTGACTAATACACCAAGCGAACGAATGGCGGCTTGTACGGCTTGAATCGAGACATCGAACGTCAAGTTACTGTGGAACGTCGGCATGGGTATTTGGTAGTGATCGCACCACACCTGCCAGTCATGCTGTCTTCTTGGGTTGAAGGCACCAATGGTTGGGTTTTGTTTCACCAGTTGTTCAACGCTTAATCCCATTTGGTTTTTCAATAGTGCCGGGCTGCACACCAATACCAGATCATCGTCACCAAGCTTTTCGCTGTAATATCGGTCCCACTCGCTCGGTTTGCCGTGTACGAGCGCGATGTCCACACCTTCCTGCTCTATGTCGAAAGTGCCCGTTAACGTGGATATACGAATATCAAGAGAGGGAGCAAAGCTTTGGAATTCCGAAACTCGCGGGATCCACCAGTGCATGGCGAGTGAGTTCACCATGTTGAGGGTGATGCGGTGGTCGTTAGGCGTTTTGGCGAGTTCTTCTGTGGCTTCTATTACTTGTTCCAGTGCGGGTGCGACTTTTCGATAATATCGCTTACCTGCGGCATTGAGAACAACACGACGACCCACACGTTGGAACAGCGGCTTATTGACCAGTTGCTCTAATGATTTTATCGCTTGGCTTACTGCTGAATGACTGACGTACAACACACGAGCGGCTTCGGTCATGCTGCCTGTTTCGGCTACAGCAATGAAAGCATAAACGGATTTAAGTGGAACGAGTTTCTTCATCGGTAAGTTTTCCTTACAGTTGTGGTTAATATTACTCGCTATTTTTCATCACGTCACGCCTCTAAAATAACTGTCATAGGAGGTGATAATTATGTCTGATATTACCAAGGCGACGGCTTTCATGTTGTTGTCGACGTTCAGTTTGTCTTTAAGTGGCTTAATGGCCAAGTATCTATCGGTATCAATGCCCGTTTCATTTTTGAGTTTCGTGCGATTTTTGTTACCCAGCCTGATTTTGTTCTTATTTTTGATGTTTTACAAAATCACGAAACCTTCACTCGATATGTGGAAACCTTTAGTGATGCGTGCGATTTTTATGGTGGCATGCCAGTGGTGTTTTCTTATGTCTTTACAACCCCTAACTCTGGTTGAAGGTGTGGTGTTGTTCAGCACTGGCCCTCTGTTCATTCCTTTGTTAGAAAAATTAATGTTTAGAACCAAGATTCATACAACCACAGTGATTTGTTTAGTTGTCACCTTTGTCGGCGTAGTGATGATGGCAGGGGACTGGTCGCAGTTTGAATTTGGCTCAGAGTTCTTTAGGCCAGCGTTGTTGCTGGGGTTATTGGCGGGTGTGTTTAATTCGGGTTCACAAGTGAGTTTGTATCGAGCATCCAAGACTAGCCTGACACCCGCAGAGCTAAACGCGTGGACGTTCTTGGTCGCGGCAATCATTGTGATACCAATGGTTGTGTTTACTTCAGTATCTGCGACTCCAGATGTGCTTGAGAGTGCTGCGGACAATGGAACCTTATCGGGTCTGTTATCTTTTGAAGGCTTACGCTGGATTGGGCTTGGCGCTTTTGGATTGGCTCTATTTACTATTAACACGCAAATCTTCCGCTCGAAAGCGTACAAGTTGGCAGACAGCGGTTCTCAGTTGGCTCCCCTAATTTTTACTAACATGTTGTTCAGTGCGTTATGGCAGAGCTTGTTCTTTGATGATGTGTTTTCAACTCAGCAGTTAATCGGCATCAATTTGATCGTCGTGGCGAGCATAACCAATACTCTATTGGCTAAAAGACACAGCAAAGCAAAAGCCAAGCAAACACCTCGAACTGCTGTGGCTTTAGCGACTGTAGCAGATACTGCGGTTTTGGACTCTGCCGTTAAAAGCTAAACATTGAGGCTGCAGATTACAGACAAAAGCCTAGAACAATGAACGAATGTATTCTTTTACTCGTTCGATATGCTTGTTTTGATCAATCTCGCATCGTTGGTTCGCTTCAAGAAATCGCTCAGCGTATTTGTCATAGATTTTGTTTTCTAAAAACAGCAAATACAGTTTTGGATCGATATGACCGCTGGTGGCCATGTCGGTCATGATATTGAGTGATTCGCTTAGGAGTTTGCCTTTTTTATACGGGCGATCGCTGGAGGTGAGCGCTTCGAATACATCGGCAATAGCCATCGCTCTAGACGGCAAAGGTAACTGGTCTTCGTTTAAGCCTCTCGGGTAACCCTTGCCATCGATACGTTCGTGGTGTCCGCTGGCAATGTCAGGAATGTTCTTGAGATAAGATGGGTAAGGGAGCTTGTTGAGCATGGTGAAGGTTTGAATGATATGATCGTTTATCATGAAGCGTTCTTCGTCGTTTAAGGTACCGCGACGTACTTTCAAATTGTGCAATTCACCTTGGTTATACTTCACTTCACCTGGTTTGAGTACAAACGCTTCTTGCCACACATCGGCTGGGTTAAAGCCATTATCCCAAGGTATTTTATGTTTGGGTTTATCAGCAAGTAGTGGCTCCATCACTGGCAGCGTTTGGTCTTTGATTCTTGGCTCAATTTCATCTTTTTCAGCCGGATCTTGCTGCGTGTTAAATCTCTCTTTTTCAGACCAAGATAAACCTAGCTGATCGTCGAGTGTTCGTTTCCATTGGCGCTTGGCTATTTGGTCTAAGCGTTCTAGTTGCTCATCCGTCATCGACTCTCCACCGAGGTTACACTCGGCTATGAAGGCAAACTCTTCATCCAATTCAGACAAACTTTGCTCGAGAACTTTCAGCTGCTCTTCTTGAAGCGCTCCGTTCGCTATGGATTTCCAATAATCGGTTTCAGCTTGTTGCTTTAACAATTCGAAACGCATTCGCACTTCATGGATTCGGTCGTAAATGGTTTCAAGTTTTGTAGCTTTGTCTACGACATACTCAGGAGTCGTCACTTTGCCACAATCGTGCAACCAAGCAGCCAACATAAGTTCTTCCCATTGTTTATTATCAAGCGAGAACTGCGGGTAGTAACGATCATCGTCTATGGTGGCTTGAGTTAACCATTTGGTCAGTTCAGGAACTCGCTGGCAATGCCCGCCCGTGTAAGGCGACTTGGTATCGATCGCTGAAGCAATCAATTCGATAAAGGTATTGAGCATGTCTTTCTGTTGCTGCATTTGGTCAATGTTGTCTTTGGCGATTTCAGCAAAGCTCAGTAGCTCCCTCAAAAATGCATGTTTGTCTGCCTGCATCTTAGTGATTGGTCTTTCGTAGCCAATTGCGACGATACCCACCAACAACTTCTCACGGTTCAATAGTGGGAAAAGGTACAGGTCAGAATTGAATATCGAATCTTGGTAATAGTTAAGAACATTATCTTCTCGATTAAGGTGGATGGTCTCGCCTGATTTAAGCTGACACAATAGCCAAGGAGTATGCTTAATGAAGTCATTGATGTCGGCCTTGAAAGGAAGAATGGCGAGGTTCGCTGCCGTATCAAACACATCTTTTTCTTCTGATTGAGTGAAAAGCACGATGGTTTCAGCTTTGGTAATTAAATAACTTTGGTGAGCAATGTTCTTAGCTAATATCGAAAACTCCTGATTACCCGCTGTGTCTCGAAGTAAATTAATCAAATCATGAAGCGTGTGCTCCATCAGCTCAATGGAAAGGGCGAGGTTAGCTACTTCTTTTATCATGCTCTTAGGGTAATGGGTTCTTCTGAAATCGAATCGAGCGATGTTGTCAGTCAGTTGCATGAGTGTATTGAGAGGTTGGGATAAGCGGTTGGCGACTAACCACACGATACCGAAACAGATAAACAACATACAAATCGCGACGGCAACTTGCTTATCACGCATCGAGATAAGATCAGAAAGCAGATCATTGTGTGGTGTCGCTTCGGCTAAATAAAGGGTGACGTCTTGAGTTAACTCAACGGGCGTTAATGTTAATGCCCAAGTATTTAGGTTGTACTCAATGTTCTTTAAGTTGAGGTTAAATTTCTCTTCATCAGAAATAAGAGGGGCTAAAACAGACGACTTTAAGGCCGCCATTTGATCACGTTTAGGGGTGTTGAATAGTTGTTGGCTTTGCTCGCTACCGGATCCTTTATTGTTCCCTACGTTACCGTTGGTGCGTTTGTTTTCACCTATGGGGCTCAAGCTGGGTATTGCTAAGTTCAGTTGATGTTGGCCTAGCAGATTAAAATGTTGGTCAAACAAAGCCAAGCGACTCTGTGGCGAATAAGCGAGTTGGCTTATCTGAGAGGATAAAGAATCTAAAGTGAAATCAGCGCCAACCACATGATTACCTTCATAAGTTCGCCTTGATAGGGTAATGCCGTTCTTTTTAAGAAAGTAAAACAGATAAGGCTCAGAGAGTTTGATTGTTCCATCGGGTTTAGCGTTACGGAACCAAGGTCGGGTGGTAGGGTTAAACTCACTCTCTTGTTGCACAATGCTCAATACCTTATGTGCGCCATCAAGGTAAGAGATAAGGTTCTCGCCCTTGAGGTTGATCGTGCTGACCATCATCGTGGCTTTGGCTGGTGCGTTGTTTTCAAGTCTTTGCTTGTTGGTGCTCAGTGGGCGGAAAATCCTAAACTCTCCCTCATCAGACCCGTAAAACAGCGCAACTAAATTGGTATTTTGTTTGAATATGATGTCTATCGAGGCAATCCAAGATTCCTGCTCAGTAGACGAAGTTTGATGAGAAACAAACGGGCTCACAGCCATCACATTCAAGGTTGTGATAACGGGTGCGATGGCTTGCTTAAATACCGATTCCAGTTTATCGCGATGTTCATTACTGACTTCGCTTACCGTCCCTAACAACAACTCTTGTGAATGGCGATAGCTTATTGAGATAAGTACGGCACCAACAAGTGTTGTCAAAATTAGGAAAAGGCTAGTGATGTGGATACTCAGCGGATATCGTCTTCGTCTCATCAAACACTCCAGCTTGTTAACTGGTATAAGTATTGACGAACTTGGGTAGGTTGCAAAAAATTGGTGCAATTAAGGCGGTGCTGCGACTAAGCCGTGCTTCCGATAGCTAAGTGAAATGAGAATAAAGCCTTATCTTTAAGTGCTAATGGTCACTTGTGGTTGGTAGGGTCGCTCCGAGATGCTGGACAGGCTCGATGTGGGCAATACATATCTAGCGTTATTAATATTCCTGATTAGAAAAACAAGCATTCCGAGTGTTTTATCAATTAAAGATTATTATGTTAATATTGTTAGTTATTTTGCACATCTATAAAACATCTAGGTGCTGTATGTGTTGAGCCTAGAAGGAACAGTAATGACGTTAGAAGCCTATATTCTCAATGTAGGAATATACTCAATTTTCCCATTGTATTTTGCTACGTTAAAAAACCGTGTGCGTACAGCTGCATTTTATAACTATCTTAGTATCGTGCTTTTAGTGGGAGGGCTTGCTGGTGCCGTTTGTTCCTTTCCTTTATCCGAAGCTTTAAGTATTTCAGGCGGAAATATTGCTTATGGTGCCTTCATGATGAGCACCATAATGCTCATTATTATTGAGCGAGATTTTAGCACTTTTAAACACATGTTTCGGTTAGTCGTGGTTGTGGATTTAATTGCCTTTGTTGGCTTTAACTTTATGGCTTGGTTGCTGGAATCGGAATATGTGTTGAACCCTTTTGCTATCCCTTTCAGTATCTTTGACGTGTCGTTGAAAGTTCTTGTTGTTGGAGGGGTTTTGATTCTCCTCGAAATATTGTTATTGATGTTTATTTTTACACAGGTGAGTAAGTTCCTTTCCAACCTACCAGCGTTGGCATTCATCTATACGCTAGCATTTGTTTTTATCCTTTGTTTGGATGGAGCACTGTTTCCTCTTTTAGCTTTTGGCCTAAGCCCGCAGAGCGTTCCTATCATATTCGGAAATATAATGGGTAAGTTGCTGATTGCGGCCTGCTATAGCGTCCCAATGCTGATCTTCTACTTTTTGTTTAGGGGGGATTTTGCCAAGTTTGTTAGTTCGCCATTATCCATAAAGGATTTGACTAAAGCTCCTCGAAAAGAGTTACTGGCAACATTGTATCAATATGAGTTGCGTGATGAGCAGTTGCAGAGAGAAAAACAAGATCTCACAAAGATTGCACTTTTTGATGAGCTAACCTCACTCCCCAATAGACGTAAATTTAATCAAACGTTTGAGTCTGAATGGGCTAGATGTGAACGCGAAGGGCAAGCTTTAACCTTAGTGATCGGTGATATTGATTTTTTCAAGCAATATAATGATGCATATGGCCACCATCAAGGAGATGTTTGCCTTAAACAAGTCGCAAAGTTATGGAAGCAAATTTTTAATCGTCCGTCAGACCTTGCTGCTCGTATAGGAGGCGAGGAATTTGCCATTATATTGCCAAGCACATCTATAGAGCAAAGTAGAGCTCGCCTTAATTCATTCTTAACGGTTTTGCACAGTCAACCGATTCCTCATCGTTCCTCACCCATTGCTTCTCATGTAACGATGAGCCTAGGGGTAGCGGAATGCGTTCCAACGAAAAGCACATCGCCAAATGATCTGTTTATGCTTGCTGATAAGCGCCTTTACAAAGCAAAGAATAGCGGGAGAAATCAGGTTATTGTCGATTGATTTAATGTTAACAATACTGAATGATGAACAGTATATAATTTCAAATCACTCAGCATCACATTAAGCAGGTGTCTGTTGGGCATTTTTGAAGAAGCTGTATTAGACCAACCCAACTTAAAATTGATTGACTAGACCACACGGTTAAGGCCTTGATTTATGGAACTAAAAGTAGATACCCACACCCACACATACGCAAGTGGTCATGCTTACAGCACGTTGATCGAGAATGCAAAATCGGCAAAACAAAACGGTTTAGCTATGTTTTGTACGACCGACCATTCCGAGTCTATGCCGGGCGCGCCACACTATTGGTTTTTCAGTAACCAGCGTGTGCTCCCTCGTTTTATTGAAGATGTCGCTATTATTCGAGGTGTCGAGTCAAACATCATGAACACACAGGGTGAAATAGACATTCATCCGAGTGTCGATAAGAACTTGGATTGGGTGATCGCGAGTTTTCATGAGCCAGTATTTCGCCCGTCGGATGTTGCTACCCATACAGAAGCACTCCTGAATGTGATCAAAGGCGGTCGAATTGATGCACTTGGTCATTTAGGAAACCCAAATTTTGATTTCGATTTTGAAGCTGTGATTCGATGTGCGGCGGAACATAACGTTGCGATCGAAATTAATAACACCACGCTTAAGGGCAATAGTCGCGTTGGCAGTGTTGATCGTTGTTACGAGATCGCAAAAATTGCTAAAGCGAAAGGTGCGTTCATTACGACAGGTAGCGATGCGCATTTCTGCATAGATGTGGGCGGGTTGGATCTCGTGTCTTCACTACTTGATGAGGTGGGCGTGGATTCGAGCAAGGTTATTACCCATTCACCACAGCAATTTTTAGCCTTTTTGGCATTGCGTGGTCGTCAATCGATTGCCGAGTTTTCGGTATTTGAGTGATGGTTTGCCCGGTACTTGTCAGTAATTAGCTAGCCAGTTTGCATTTCGACACAATCAATTTTTGTACCCGACGGATTTTTGTATACACTAGCCGAAAATAATAAAGTCGAAGTGCCACAATAACGATGGCGCTATCTTCAAAGACATCGCTTCACCTGGAGAAACAATGAAAACTCGCTCAATCCTTTTATCTGGCTTAATCGCTGCTTCACTATTGTCTGGCAACGCTTTTGCTAATGTTGACCTTAAGAAAAACATGCAAGAAATGAAGCTTGCGTTTAAACAAGCGGCAGAAGCTCAAAACATTGAAGAGATGCAAAAGCCTATCGTACGTATCGACACGCTAGTTGCTGAGCTCAAAACGGGTGTTTACCCAATTGAGAAAGAAGAACACTTCATGGAAGGTTTCAAAAAGATCAGTGCATCGATTGATAGCATTGAGAAGAAGCTAGACCAAGGTGAATTTGAATCTGCACAGCAAGAGCTTCGTACTATCGATGGCCTTCGTGAAGAGTATCACGAGAAGCGTAATCCAAGCATTTGGAGCAAGATCTTCGGTTAATTTGCTAATCAATTGAGTTTGCTAGATACGTAACAAAGAGCAAAGCCTCAAGATTCGATTTCTAAAACGCTGTCTTACATTACTCTCATTAGAGGAAGATGTAAGGCGGCGTTTTTTATTGTCTTTTTTATAAACAGTTTGTTATGTCGAATTTCGCCACATTTTCTTGGCTCTTTCGTTGTAACCAGTTTTTAACTAAAAAGAGTGTGCGTTAGCTTCAATTTTTTAACCTGATGTTAATTTTTACGTTTACCTATATGACAAGTACCTCATAATAAGGGAAATTTATAAAGATTAGGAATAATGCGCCGAACCTCGTTCAACTTCACCATGTTACTTGCCACAGCATTAAGCTGGGCGCTAGTAACGTTAATGCCTGTTATCAATGCTCATGGTAACAGTGCGGGTGTGTGGGCGTCGTTATGTACGGTTAACGGCTTTGAACTGGTTCAAATTGAAGAAGGTGAACCCAATACCCACAAAGGTAAGCCGTGTCCCTTTAGCCATTTTTCCACGTTTCACCAAGATGAACTTCCAACTACACTACTGACAACTCGACTGAGTTCTATTGTCTCAGACAGCTACGCTTTTTTGGCTCTAAGCGAACGCTATACGAGGCAAGCCCCGCGTGGCCCTCCCTTTGATATTGCTTAAACCTAACCCACTAAAATAATTAAAAAATAAAGTATTAAGTAAAGTTAAACATGCTCAGATTACTTTCTGATTTTTCAGAAGGTATGTTTGCGTGTGTCAAAGGAAATAATAATGTTGAGAAATGAATCTCAAAGCTCTGCGAAAGCACAAGCGACTTCGCAGTCTACAAGCAGTGCAACAACCGGTTCGAGAACCAATATAAAAAACAAAGACCGCAATAAAACTCTCTACTTCCTCACTTGGCGCTGGCACTTCTATGCCGGGCTATTCGTTATCCCATTCATGTTGATGTTGAGTATTACTGGTTTGGTGATGTTGTTTGATGATGAAATTGAACTCGCTTTCCATCAAGACGCGATTGAAATTGCCGTATCGGGCGAACCGATCAAGATGTCACAACAATTAACTGCCGTACAACATCAATACCCACAAGGTACGGTGACACAGTTTGTACCGAGCAAAGTCCCTGATCTTGCGAACCGATTTTCTGTATCACTTGAAGATGGCACTTCCGTTTTCGCCACGGTGAATCAATACACTGGCGAAGTGGTAGGAGAAATCCCGCGCAGCGATAGCCTGTACCAACTGGCGAATGATATTCACGGCACTTTGTTGATTGGTGATTGGGGTGATTACCTAATTGAAGTCGCAATAAGCTTGTCTATTCTGTTGCTCATCAGTGGCATTTACTTATGGTTACCGAGAGATAACGCGAGCCGCGCTGGTTTTCTTAAGCTTCGATTTGGTTCAGGAACGCGTGTTTTAATGCGTGATCTGCATGCGAACATCGGTGGAACACTGTCATTCATTCTTCTGTTATTTATTCTATCAGGATTATCATGGACAGGTTTTTGGGGCGGTAAGCTAGTGCAAGCATGGAGTACTTTTCCTGCTCAAATGTGGGATGACATTCCTCTGTCTAACGAAACGCATGCTTCTTTAAATCACGGGTCTGAAGAGGAAATGCCTTGGAACCTAGAGCAAACTCCAGTGCCTTTGTCTCAAGATAAGCCAGCAGAACACGTCCACCAAGTAGAAGAAACATCTGAAGCTCATGATCATTCTAAGATGGGTGAGGATCACTCTCAGCATGTATTGTCTGCGAGTAATTTCTCGATTGATGATGTGATAGCAAAAGCTCAATCTCTTGGTTTTACACAATATAAAGTCAATTTCCCGCGCTCAGAAACGGGCGTTTACACCGTGGCTGCCAATACCATGGGCGGTGACATTATCGATCCAACCCAAGATCGCACGACTCACCTCGACCAATATTCAGGGCGCATTCTAGGAGAGGTGACGTGGCAAGATTACAATTTATTCGCCAAAACCTTAGCCGTCGGTATTTCATTACACCAAGGTGACATCAGCATCATCAACAAGTTTCTAAATGCGTTGTTCTGTTTGGCATTCATTTTGGTGTCAGTGACTGGTGGAGTAATGTGGTGGATGCGCAGACCTTCAGGCCAAAGAAAGTTGGGAACACCACCGAAATTTGGTGATGCAGGCTTATGGAAAGCGGGTTTAGTGACGGTGGTTATTATTTCGATATTGTTTCCACTCGCGGGTGCGACGATTGTGACTGCAATGCTATTGGATTGGTTACTGTTTTCACGCGTTGAGAGATTCAAGACCGCGTTGAGTTAAGTGACATGCAAACGGACTTTCTCTATTTGAGAAGGTCCGTTTTATTCATCAGATGGGCGATTCCTTGGTGAGGAAGACTTTAGACTAGATACAGCTCTAGATTTGATAAAGCTTTAGATCTGATAAAGCTCTAGCGGCAGGCCGTCTGGGTCTGCGAAAAACGTAAATGATTTCCCCGTAAACTCATCAACTCGAATCGGTTCGACTTCAATACCTTGTTCTTCCAAATAGCTTTTGGCATGTTGAACGTCATCAACACAAAAAGCCAAATGTCTCAGCCCTTGAGCTTCCGGAAAGCTCGGTCTTTCAGGTGCGTCAGGGAAGCTGAATAATTCTATTTGAGCGCCATACGGCAGTGCTAAGTCGAGCTTATACGACTGACGTGCTTCACGATAATTCTCAGCAATCACTTCAAGTTTTAAAACTTCCGTATAAAAGCGTTTAGATAGTCCGTAGTCTGGGCAAATAATGGCGGCGTGGTGTATACCTTTCAGCATCAGTTTATTTCTCCTGCCAGCTTGTCACCCAAGTGTTCCATCGCATAATCAATGAACACACGCAATCGGGCAGGCATGTACTTGGTTTGAGCAAACTGCATCGCGATAGCGCCATGGTAATTACTCTTGATGGTCCAATCTTCAAGTACTTGCACTACAGAGCCTTCAGCCAATGCATCTTGAATTACAAAGTCATGGAAAATACCCACGCCAAGCCCTTCTTTAACACCTTTCAATCGCATCTGAGAGTGGTTCACAGCGTAACGTCCGCTGACGGGGACTGTGTAAAACTCATCATCTTTAAGGAAGTCCCAGATGTGGTCTTTGTCTGTTTCTGCAAGGTATAAGCAGTCGTGCTCAGAAAGCTCAGTAGGGTGGTGAGGAATTCCTTTTGCTTTAAGATAATCAGGGCTCGCACATAACACGAGGTTTGTCTTGCCTAGCTCTTTTAAGACCAAACTTTCATCGGGCTTGTCGGTAAGGCGAAACGCAATGTCGATGCCTTGGCGCAATATGTCGATGTCGCCATCGGCGGCTCTTAACTTGAGTTGAATCTCAGGGTACTGATTCAAGAATGGAACAACGAAAGGCTGTAGCACGGAGTTCAAGAAGGCTTCTGGCGCTGCTACCGTTATAGAGCCTGCAGGTTCAGTATGGTCAGAGGTAGAAAGCTCAACCGCTTGTTGCGCCGCATTAATCATAACCACGCTCTGGTCGTAAACCAATTGACCCGCTTGGGTGATGATAAGGGTACGAGTGGTTCGTTCAAACAGTTTCACCGATAGCGCTTTTTCCAAGCGAGTGATGAGCTTACTCAAGGCTGATGGCGTCACGCTCAACTGTTTTGCTGCAGCCGTAAAACTACCTTCGTTTACCACTAAAATGAAGGAGGCGAGATCTGGAAGTAAAGCAATCAGTTTTGGGTTGATCATAACGTTCTTTGCTGGGTTGTTTGGAGGGAGAATCCTAAGAATAGATGAGCGCTTGTTACCTCTATCCATTCCTCTAATACCTCAATCATACGTGAAACGGCATTTAATATTAAGTGCCGTGTTATCTATGGTTTTTCGGATCTTTTTATTACGTGGTAAGCACGACCTGCTATGTTTTATAAAAAACAGCGTTGAGAGCTTTATTTATACAATGATATACATATACTGAATCAATATTTTATGTAAATCATTGAGTTAGATAAAGGGAGTTATATGGAACAACCAGAAAGCCTATTTCAGAAACAAAGAGTAAAAAGGTTTAATTTTTCTATTTGGACCGTATTAACCGGAACTCTACTCGCTCGTACGAGTTACTTTATGGCTTGGCCATTTCTGATTGTGTTTCTTTATGAAGATTATGGTGCATCGGCAATAGAAGTGGGCATGATGCTCGCTACTTCAGCTGTCGTTGGTGCTGGAGCTGGGCTCTATTCGGGTTATATCTCCGATAAACTGGGTCGAAAGTGGGTCATGGTACTTGGAAGCTGGGTTGCCGCTATTGCTTATTCGGGTATTGGCATTGCCAACGAGATTTGGCAGTTCTATGTTTTGATCATGATGACAGGCCTTATGAGGCCGATGATTGAAGCACCTGCTAAAGCTGTGATTGGCGATAATCTAGACGATTTAAAAGATCGTGAACTGGCGCTGAACGTTCGTTACTTCTTATTAAATTTAGGTGGAGCTTTGGGTCCGCTTATTGGTATTACATTGGCGCTCGCGCATCCACAAAACCTCTTCTTTGTTGCGGGTTTTACCTACGTTGTCTACGGTTTTTGGTTACTGGTCGGTATCGAAAGAAAGGGAACGTTTACTAAGCCAGATACCTCACAACTTCCCAATTTCACGGCAACATTAAGCGTGATCCGCAAAGATAATATTTTTGTTAAGTTGATGATTGCCAACTTTATTATGATGTTTGTTTATGCTCAAGTAGAGTCATCGATCCCACAAGTTATTGTCCGTTCATCAATAAGCGATGCTGCTCATTTAATTGCGAGTTTAGTATTGGTTAATACCTTAACCATTATTGTGTTTCAATTTCCAATGTTGAAGTGGTTGGAACATGTTCCTTTATTTGTACGTACGCGAATCGGAATGTCATTGATGGCGTTGGCCCAAGTCGGCTTTCTATTTACACCTAGCGATTGGGCTCTAGGTTGGGGGATGGCTTGTTTTATATTAAGTTTGGGAGAGGTCATTGCATTTCCAACGCTTAACGTTCAAATCGATCGCATGGCGCCTCCCCATTTACGAGGTTCCTACTTTGGCGCTGCAGCACTTTACTCACTTGGTTTTGCGATTGCACCGTTAATGGGTGGAGTGGTTATTGAATTGTTGAGCCCAGCTTGGTTATTCGCAGTCTGTTTTGGATTATGTTTAGTGATGATCTGGTTGTACTGGCTCGCAGAGCACACTGAAGATACTGTGGAAAGAGCCCCAATCACACAAAACTAGATGTCATGGTCTGGTATTGTCGAGAGATCGCATAAGGCCATGGGTAAACGATATTTTTCTTAATAACTGAGGGAGTAACGTCTGTAATTACAAGAAGAACTTGCAGATATTCTCTCTACGTCTTTCTACATCTTTCAGTGTAAAAGCATGGACGATGACCATACCTGTTACAAATATCTTTTGTTTTGCCACTCCCAAGCGAAACCGTCCTACCACTAATGACTTCGCCATCTTCAAAAAAACATTCAGTGTTCGCATTTACTTTTGGTTGATAGAAACAAGTGCGCAAAGCATAGACAGAGCCTCATTGAACAACTGACCAGACTAAGTTATTGACCTAACACCTAGTGCCAAAAGGAGAGCGTAATTTGGTGGGATGTGTGACTAGAATCAAAAAATTAAAATCAATTAGTGCCTGTGATTCATTAATGTTTTTCCAAGTAGAGGGATAATCGAAAGGGGGATGTTCAACTAGAATAGGGGTATAAGTTTTACAGTGTAAATGATCGAGTTGAAATCGTTTACATCCCCTACATAATGCGGCGCGCGATGCTGCTGAATAATAATTAGGAAGGAATAGACAATGTCTTCTGCATTTTACCAACAGATTCAAACTCAAATCGAAGAAGTTAAAGAAGAAGGTCTTTACAAGTCTGAGCGCATTATCACTTCTGCTCAAAAAGCAGCGGTTTCTATCTCGACTGGTGAAGAAGTACTAAACTTCTGTGCAAACAACTACTTAGGCCTTGCTAACCACCCTGACCTTATCGAAGCTGCTAAAGACGGTATGGATCAACACGGTTTTGGTATGGCTTCTGTTCGTTTCATCTGTGGTACTCAAGACTCTCACAAAGAACTAGAGCAAAAGCTATCTACGTTCCTTGGTAAAGAAGACACTATCCTTTACACATCTTGTTTTGATGCAAACGCTGGCCTATTCGAAACGATCCTAGGCAAAGAAGACGCAATCATTTCTGATGCTCTAAACCACGCATCTATCATTGATGGTGTTCGTCTATGTAAAGCAATGCGCTTCCGTTACTCGAACAACAACATGGAAGAGCTAGAGCAACAACTTATCGCAGCTAAAGAAGCGGGCGCTCGTCACACGCTTATCGTAACTGACGGTGTGTTCTCAATGGACGGCGTAGTTGCTAACCTTCCTGCTATCTGTGACCTTGCTGACAAGTACGGCGCACTAGTGATGGTTGATGACTCTCACGCAGTTGGCTTCATGGGCGAAAACGGCGCAGGTACTCACGAGTTCCACAATGTTGTAGACCGTATCGACATCATCACAGGTACGCTTGGTAAAGCAATGGGTGGCGCTTCAGGCGGTTACACTTCTGGTAAGAAAGAAGTGATCGACTGGCTACGTCAGCGTTCTCGTCCATACCTATTCTCTAACTCTGTTGCACCTGCAATCGTATCTGCGTCTATCCGCGTTCTAGATCTTCTAGCGGAATCTGGCGACCTACGTACTCAACTATGGGAAAACTCTGCTCACTTCCGTACTCGCATGGAAGCAGCTGGTTTCACTATGGGTGGTGCTGACCACGCAATCATCCCAATCATGCTGGGTGATGCAAAAGTAGCAGCTGAATTCGCAGAGCGCGCACTAGAGAAAGGCATCTACGTGGTAGGTTTCTCTTTCCCTGTAGTACCAAAAGGCCAAGCTCGTATCCGTACGCAAATGTCTGCTGCACACTCTCGTGAGCAACTAGACCGTGCAATTGATGCGTTCATCCAAGTTGGTAAAGACATGGCTATCATCTAATTTTTAAAGGGGGTGCCTTATGCACCCTTTGATTAGATAGAACAACACCCAATAGAACATATAGATTTTTGATTCTCGCCTTACAGTTAGGCGAGATGAACTGGATAACATTATGAAAATTAAAGCACTTTCTAAGCTTAAGCCTGAAGAAGGCATCTGGATGACCGAGGTTGAAAAACCTGAAATGGGTCATAATGATCTTCTTATCCGTATTAAGAAAACCGCAATTTGTGGTACAGACGTACATATCTACAACTGGGATGAGTGGTCACAAAATACAATCCCAGTACCTATGGTAGTAGGCCACGAATACGTGGGTGAAGTTGTTGGCATCGGCCAAGAAGTTCGTGGTTTTGAAATCGGCGACCGTGTATCTGGCGAAGGTCACATCACATGTGGTCACTGTCGTAACTGTCGTGGCGGCCGTACTCACCTGTGTCGTAACACAACCGGTGTTGGCGTAAACCGCACTGGTGCGTTCTCTGAGTTCCTTGTGATCCCTGCGTTCAACGCATTTAAGATCCCTGCAGAAATCTCTGACGACCTAGCATCAATCTTTGACCCGTTTGGTAACGCAGTACACACAGCGCTTTCTTTCGACCTAGTAGGCGAAGACGTGCTAATCACTGGTGCTGGTCCAATCGGTATCATGGCTGCTGCTGTTGCTAAGCACGTTGGTGCTCGTCACGTTGTAATCACTGACGTAAACGAATACCGCCTAGACCTTGCTCGTCAAATGGGTGTAACTCGCGCAGTAAACGTAATGGAAGAGAAGCTTGAAGACGTAATGGCTGATCTTGGTATGACTGAGGGCTTCGATGTAGGTCTAGAAATGTCTGGTAACCCATCTGCGTTCAACAGCATGCTGACTAACATGAACCACGGCGGTAAGATCTCTCTACTAGGTATTCCACCATCAGACATGGCAGTAGACTGGAACCAAGTAATCTTTAAAGGCTTGGTTATCAAAGGTATCTACGGTCGTGAGATGTTCGAAACTTGGTACAAGATGGCTTCTTTGATTCAGTCAGGTCTAGATCTAACACCAATCATTACTCACCACTACAAAGTGGACGACTTCCAGAAAGGCTTCGACATGATGCGATCTGGTATGTCTGGTAAGGTAATTTTAGACTGGGAGTAGGTTACTACCGGTTTTGAATATCAGAAGGCAACAGGTAAAACTGTTGCCTTTTTTGTCGCCATTCTGTAGCCATTTTTAATTGATAATCAGCTTAATCTATTGATATTTAATGGTTATTATTATTTTTGTATATAGTGGCAAGTTTGATTCAATCAGGGTTAGACCTATCACCAATCATTACTCATCACTTTAAAATTGATGATTTCCAAGCTGGCTTCGATGCTATGCGTAGTGGGCTTTCTGGCAAGGTTATCCTTGATTGGGAATAGAAAAAATTAGGCTCTAAATAGCAAAAGGCGACAGTGAAAACTGTCGCCTTTTTTACGAATAAAACCGCTATATAACGTTCGATTACAGTGTCTGCCGCCACTTTGTCGCCATTAATTCTCTAATGGATTGAGGTGTACAGCTTGTATCAAATGTTCTGGAGCAAAATGAGAATACGCCATTGTCTGCTCAATTTTAGTGTGTCCAAGAATTCGCTGTAACACCAAAATATCCCCTTTGTTCATCATAAAATGCGAAGCAAATGTATGTCGTAGAACATGCGTCGCTTGCCCACTTGGAACGTGCTCAGGTAAAGCCCTTTTAATGTAGCGCCAGGCATCTTTGTAAGTCGTGTCAAAAATTTTATGGTTGCTCACCGCGATATCTAAGATCTCTTGATATAAAGCCGGTGAGATGGGCACACTTCGATTCTTCTTACCTTTTGTCTCGGTGTAAGTTAGTTTGAATTCAGCTACCTGTGAACGAGTAAGGGTTAGAGCTTCACTTATACGAGCTCCGGTGGCCAAGCAAATCTTTGAGATTACAAGGAGCTGTGGAATCGAGACGGTAATAACTCGGTTGCAATTCTTTAAGTTAACTAAGAACTCTTCAATTTGTGGCTTGGTTAGATATGCCAGGTTCTTCTCGCTAGTTTTGATTGTATCGATAGCTTCAATCGGGTTGGGGTATTTCCATTGATTGTACTTGATTAGTTTCTTGAACATTCCCTTTAGATAAATCAATTCCATGTTATGTGTTGTTGGTGAAATCTCAACAGATTTATTTTTGCCACGGTAAGGTATTCGTGTTGCACGATAGTCCAAATAGTCTCGTTCTTTAAGGTGGTAGGCAATCGGGTTACCTAATCCTTCAATTGTTTTGGCTATTAGATCCCGAGCTTGTTTACCTGATTTCAACGTATGACCGTGTATGTTCCACCAAGTGTCTAACAGTTCGCTCATTCTACGGTGATCGGGTTTACTTCCCATCCATGGCTTATCGTCAATTTCTCTAATCGTGTGAAGCTCAAAGGCCTTTGCTTCGCCCTTAGTCGTAAACTTTTTACGAACACGCTTCCCCGTTCGCCCATTCGGGTAATACTCGCAGAGCCAAGGTTTGGCAGAACCATCTTTTAAATTGCGGATAGACATAATAAAGCCTAAAATTGCTGTATATAAAAACAGTATAATTAGGGCTGAAACGTAGAACAATGTTTTATATCGGACAAAAAGCACAGGTTAGGCTCCTCTCTCAAAGTGCTAAGAAAGCTAATAGGTTATTGCTATGTATCAATCAATTCATGTGACTGCTGGCTACAGTCATTTCAAAATCAACAGTGATGGTCCAATTGGAGTAAGTAAGAAGAACCAAGGGGTGATTGATGCGGTTTTGAAACTAGGTAATCGCTTTACGGCACCATTTGGTGGGTTTATAGAAGCTGAAAACGTGATCGGCTTGAAGTGGGTGAAGCTGGTCGATATTAAATATCTGTGTACTGATGAAGAAGCCGAAACTATCGAGTACGTGATACAAAAAGACCACTATGTAGTGGGGACGTATCAAGACCGGAAGTTGTATATTTTATTGTTTGGTGGAGAACCAAAGCACCATCAGATCAAAGGCCTTGAACAAGATGGGAAAAACAATGTGTTTGGGTTGTTTTAATGTAGAGGTGATAATTTATAAATCAGTTAGACCAGAAACTTACAGTCCGTTCTGTTGGCTTGATCTTCTAAATTAGCAGGTGGCTAGCTCATTTTTGCCCCAAACTTTCTTACGATGGGTTGACCTTAAAGTTCTATTAATCATCATTTGACCGACTTTTCCTAAAGCCAGTCGAGTGTCTAGATTTTCAGGCCTTGCCAGCGTTGGAAAAACCACGACTCTTGTCAATTTAGGGGCTGAGCTTGCACGAAAACGAAAAGTGTTAGTTATTGACCTCGATCCTCAAGGGAACTGCTCTAAAACGTTAACCGGACAACGTGATTTTAAGTTTGAAGAGACGGTGGCTGCTTTGTTTGATAAGCCTAAAGTTGTGTCCATTGTCGATTTAATTCAACCTGCACAGATTAATGGGAACTCTATTGAAAACCTCTATGTCGTTCCCGCTGATGTTCAGTTGTCACGTGTCATCGAAACATCACTGACAAAGATTAATCGTGAACGAATTTTAGAAAAGCAATTAGCGAAGTTAGGTGATACCTATGATTTCATTCTTCTTGATACTCCACCAAACTTATCCCTAACGACTCTTAACGCAATCCAGGCTTCAGACCTTATCTTGATCCCTGTAGATTCAGGTGCATTTTCATTAGACGGCATTAGCTCTTTACTCGAAGCTGTCTATGAAATTAAGGAGGATGAAGGCAATTATCTGGTCTTGAGGAACGAGGTCGACTCAAGAAACACTATTATTAATGAGTTCATTGATGAGGAATTGGAGGTAGTACAAGATAAATTGCTACCAGTATCTGTCCGTCGTTCTGAGCATGTTGGACAAGCTAATGCCGTTTCCTCTCCTGTGCGCTTTTATAAATCGGGCTCTCTTGTTAATAACGATTACCGAAAACTGGCTGCGTTTCTTTTGAATTTGATGTAATACATATGAGCAAGTTGAAAAAACGAGGAGCTATAACAGCTATCTCTACTGACAAGAACGAAGGTTCAAGTAAGTCGACTGGAATTACGACTGTCAAAAAGAAAGTGACGACATTTTATATGGTGCCTCCTCTGACTCTTAGAATGTCACTTACTGATAAAGAACGGATAACCGATTGGGTAGCAAATCTGCAAGAGCAGACAGAGAGAAATGTATCTGCAGCGAAACTGTACCGAGCTTTGGCTTTATATCGAGACAAGATAGATGATGAAGAGCTCGTTGAGTTGATTAATAAAATGAATTGAATATGTATTACCTATGTAATACATATTTGCTTTTAAGGCTCTGTATCTATTTTAAGACATTTCATAGAGCCTTAGTTTGGACTTAACTTCTAGCACGGATGAACATGACACCTGAAGCGTCTTATTACCTGTTCTGGGCCTTCTCTCCTTGTAAAGACTAACACTTTAAACGTGTCTTTAACCATGACTCTTATCGTTGCCTTGGTTCCCCTGCGGCTAGGCTTTGTTTGAACCCCGTTATTGTCCTTAGAGTCATAGCGCCTTGTCGTTCCCTCCTCGTTGTTCTCTCTGTCTTCGAATAAGTTCGTGTAAGGGCTTGTTTTCTTATGCGCCGATTTTCTTTCACTCGCATCATTTTCGGGCATGCAGGCTGTTAACCGTTTCTCCCCACAACCTGCTTTACAAGGGAGGCTTCGCCGCTGTGCGCCCTTGCAAAGCAGAACGATGTTGAGAGAGCGGACAGCCAAGCGGCTCCGAAAAGTGATACTCAAACAGAAAGGAAACTCTCATGGCGCAACAAAACTCAACCCCAACTCTCTCTAATTCAAATTCATCGACCAGCGTTTCGCCGCTGGGGCACGAAAGCTCACCAAAAAATGATATCTCTAGTCCTTTGGCGGTATTGAAGTTGCGCTCTCAAGTCAAAAAGTGTCGTGATGAGGCAAAAAAAAAGTATGATTGGGTTTTCAAAATCCAGCGTTTGAAAATGTTCAGTCGTCGTCAATCGCCCGAGCAGCAGGCTGATATCGCAGCGTTAAAAGACCAAGGGTTCGTTGAAGCTATCAAGCAGCAGTTTCCGCAATTGGTGTCGCGTCGTTTTGCTTTCCATGAAATCCGTGACTTTTTCATCGAATTAAATGGTGCTGGCTTTGGTGAATGGTTTCTTCACGAGCGAGCGGATCACATCATTCTTTACACCACTTACGGTTCTGTGTTTCCCGCGTTGCGATTTGTGACAACGGGAGAGGGGACGTTTAAGTGCTCAGGATTTTGTTTTGATGTGCGTTTTGGCGCTTAGGGGGTTACATGACAGTTCGGTCTACAGTATCCGCTGATATATCCATGCACGTGGTTAGAGTGAATTCAACTGACTTTGAATCCACGATTAAGGCTGTCAAGATTCATGATATTTTGGTGAATGAGTTTGGGTATACCGACTCTTTAATACTAGAGGAAGGCAACGGCTTTGTTGCGTAATTCAGTGTAGAGACAGAGTTGCCCCGTTTCGTATGTTTTTCAGCCAACACGACAAGTTGCAGGCATACCTAACCCAGTAAGCTTATTCCGCGCTTTTATCATTGCGTAAGTTTCACCTACCTGTGCATTGTCATTTCTTAAGCTTAATCGACCACCAGCAACTGTTTAACTCGATTCATCACTGTTTGGTAACCATACCGCTCTTTCCAATACGTATTTGAGCCATATAACTTCTGGCTGCCCCTTCTCTTGGAGGAATAAGCGAAACGGCTCGCTTAATCTTAATCGTATCGTGACACGCTCTCGTGTCATAAGCGCCGTCGTGATAGCTAAATCACTGAACCGACGTGGCCTTCCGCGCTTATTGTGTTTGCTTTACGTCCAGCTACTTTTCGCTTCTTCATCAATCCAAAAGGTCAGGGATCCAGGGTTAATGAGTGATTGGTTGTATTTATTGCTTCCAGTTGGCTGTTTTGTAACGAGGTCTAGGCATAGGGCTACGAGAGGGAGTGGAAGTGAGCGTAGGTTGTAGATTTAGTTCCATTGAATTACGCAACAAAGCCATTATGAGGGGATCAGTCAGTGCCGTTCTCTACCGACTGATGCTAATAACAGATTAGTTAAAAACGTCTGTTAGAACCTAAACCTTTAAAACAAATAAATACATATATAAATAAGTAATAAACTATAAACAATACAATCAATATTTCCAATTACATTTGCTGAGCGAGTCACATAATGACAATGCATTCATTGTGGTTATTGTAAGATATTGTGTTTTGGGATAGTTTACATTTCGTTGAAATATAAAGAAATAAAATCATGAGCGCCTATAACAACATTAATTTTGATAGAATTGTTAATTCAATAAATAAATTTGTGGATGTTGACAACGAAGACAAAATAATTGAAATCATTGATTCCATAAATGAGAAACAAACAATAATAAATAGTGAAGTCAAGGAAATATATCGTGTATTCTTCATTTGGATTGGAAACATAAACTCACGTTCTTTAGAATACATAGAGTTCTGGAATGATTGCTTTAAAGATAGATACCAGTTATATCTATATATTGATAGCCAATTTCTACTCTTTAATCATCTTAAAGAAATATTTTACATTTACAATAATATTAATAATGAAACACCAGCAGAAACGATAATCCAGCATCAAAACGAATTTTATCACAAGATCGGTAATATTATATCTAAGGGGAAATCATTTGATGAGGCCCTTCTCCATATTGCCAGTACTATTGATATCGATTTAAGTCAGTCGTTAAAACTTGCGAGGTTAAAAATTCATGCATTAGGGAAAATTATTAATATTATTGATATAAGTGCCTTAAATGATGTCTTTTATAATGATCGTCTTAGACGTATGTACTTTAACGAATTAACGCTAAGACACAACGCAGCTTGTGCTTCGGATATATTGAGATTAAGTCTGCTCTATAGAGATGGTGGTATGTATGTTGACGTCGATACTTTGCCATCGCACCGAGCCGTGTACAAAGGACTCGCCGCCAGTTATGGATCATTGAACGAAAATATTATCGACATTTTGAAGTCCGAGTACCTATTGAGGGAAATTCGAAAGCTCAAGCGACGCTCTGAGAAACGAAATGTGTGTGTCGCTAAGATTGAAGAAGAAGTGGGGAACTGCGAGTTCATTGAAGCTTTAAAAACACGAGCCACAAACAATGCCAAAGCGCTGTTTTCTCAGAAACCTGTGTATGTCCACCGCGATATTATGAAAATTGCCACGATCAATCGATATTATGAGGTTAACAACAATGTTTTGGTTGCGCACAAGGGCAGTCGAACTGCCCGCATTGTTCTGCGTGAAATGGCTCGTCGATACAAATACCTTGAGAGTAACAATTTGCTCTTCTCAACCCTATCCAAAGAGAAGAAAGTTGATGAGTACCTTTCTCGGTTAGACAGATATCGCTTTGATTCGCTCACTCGTAATCAAGAAACGGATGTAACACTGATGCTAACTGGCCCATGCTTAATCCATGAAGTGTTATTAGGTTTGCTCTATGAAGTGTGCCACGTTCCGAAGTTCATATCGCCTTTTTCAGTATCATATCTGTTTCGCGTAAATCGTTCTTTTTTAGGGTTTCAACATCAAATTAATTATACACCAGAACATATGAGGTCTTCATGGATGTAAAAAAAGCATTAATCCCATTGGGTATTATTTTAGGGGCGCTAGTAATATATCAGTGTGGGGAAAATTACTATAAATTAGGTAATATTAATGGATTAAGCGATAATTTAAATGGTCAGTGGGACTGTCAATACTATAAAGGTACGAGCGGTGGCAAATCCAACATTAAATTCAATTTCGAAAATGATAATAAATACACGTCAAAGTTATCTTTAACGATCTATGGAAAAAATAATTCAGGAAATCAATTCTATATCTTGGATGAACAAGGGAAATATAACCTAGACAACGATGATCTGGTTTTAAATCAGAAGGTTTGTACACTTGAAAAAGTAAGTAAAAATAAAGACGATGCCACTTATCGTGCTTTACTCTCTTATTGTGAAGAAACGACTGATGAAAAATTCAAGATACTAGAGTTTACAGGTTCACAACTTTCAATGACTCAGAACTTTACCGAAAAATATCAGTGTAAAAAGATCAACTGAAGCTAAATTATAACGAATAAGTTTTTCAATATCGGTGGGATTGAATATGGTCGCATTATTCTTAAGCGATTTTTTAATTCCAAATGCAAATCATACTATAAGAGTATAACTATGAAAAAAGTAGAATGTAGTAAAATTATGGCACTAGATCCAAGCGATACCCAGCATGTGGTTGGGGGATCGCGTAGATCTGACGCACTGAACACCGCACTTGGTGGCGATAGAGGCTGTGGCTCCGGCGCTCGCGATGCGCAAAACGGCAATATGGGGACTAATATGAATCATTCAGGTGGCTGTGGATCTGAAGCGGGTAAAAACAGTGGAGGCGGCGGTGGCGGTGGCGGTAGCAGCCGCGTTATCTGTACTCACTTCTATCGTAAAGGAATGCTTGATGCTGAAGTTTGGCGCGCAGACCTTCAGTACACGCAAAACCATCTGTCAGAGACCACAGTACGTGGCTACCATTACTGGGCAATTCCGTACGTCGAATTAATGCGCAAGAGTCCTCTAGCTGAAAAAATCATGTACCCAATTGCCAAGTATCGAGCGATTGAACTGGCTTATCAAATGAAAATTATGGAAAAAGGCTCTTTACGCGGTAAAGCGGTACGCTTAGTCGTTGAGCCTGCTTGTTTCTTAATTGGTTGTGTGTGTAAACAAAAAGATTGGCAAGCACTTTGGCAGAAGTAGTAATTCCTGGGCATAAGCTCATGAAAAACGAGGATTAGGTGAAGGCTTAATGCCTCCACGTATTTCGGTAAGGGAAGGACAACTATGGTCTTTCCCTTTTTTAAAAGAGAAGCGAATGATCTTTCGTAAAGAAGTCATGGAGGCAAATAAAAACCGCCTCACAGGAAAAATCATTATTCATCAACGACTGTCGAGTTATCCTTTACATCTGTTCATTTTTATCACTTTTCTGACTGTCATTATTTACCTGTCCCAATGCAGTTATTCGCGAAAAGAAACGGTTAAAGGTTACCTATTACCCTCCAAAGGTGTCATTAAGGTAGTCTCTGGCCGAAAGGGGGTCTTGGTGCGGTTACTTGTTCAAGAAGGCAGTAATGTGGAGCGTAACCAACCAGTTGCGAAGCTTAGAGACAGTAAAGGTATGACTGGAGGTGTCGATGTTTCCATGGCTTTGAAAAATGAACTTCAACTGCAACGTCAAGCCCTCCAGTCTGAGTTGGGCATTCAAGCCGCGATCTTTGACAAAGAGGAACGTCGAATCGACACCCAATTGAAGCAAAGGAATAGAAGCCTCAAAGCGATTGAAAAAGCAAAAGCAACGAGTTTGTTGCGTTTGGGTCTCAAAGAACAACAATATAAAAAGAACAAAAGCCTTCACCACAAAGGTTACCTATCGTCGACTGAGTTGGCAGCAGTACATGAAGAGTATTTAGAAGCGTTAGAGTCGTCTGATCGGTTGGAAAAAGAATTGGCGTCGGTACTCGTCGAGATTGACGCGCTTCAGTCCGCCAGAGTCTTGCTACCTGAGCAAAGATTTCTAAAAAAAACGACGATAGAAAGGGGTATCTCTCAGCTAGAAACCCGGCGGATCGAACTAGACAACGAATATGAGTTTGTTATTACCGCGCCTGAATCTGGCATGGTCACCGCGATTCAACCCTCTGTAGGATCTTATCTTACGACTGACACGATTATACTTAATATCATTCCTCAAAACTCACCGCTGGAAATGGAATTACTATTGCCTACTCGTTCCGCAGGCTTCGTCCAATTGGGTGATGAGGTCAGGATTAGATTTGACGCCTTCCCTTACCAAAAGTTTGGATTAGTGAAAGGTCAGGTCACGAATATTGATCAAGCGTTAGTACTTCCTAGCGATAAAGTGTTTCCGATCAAAACAACGGAAGCGATGTATCGTGTGAGAGCAAAACTGGCGACCCAAGCGATAACCGCGTATGGAAAACAGTTTCCTCTAAAAGTCGGTATGATCGCTGAAGCCGATATTATTCAAGAAAAACGCAGCCTACTTGAATGGCTTCTGGATCCTATTTATGCAATTAAAGGAAAACTGGGATAATCATGCTTAATCTACCCAAATCAGCTGTTAAAGCACTTAACCCTATAGAATTATTGTCGTTCTCATCGATTAAATCGGTTCCCCTCATTACGCAATCAGAAATGGCTGAGTGTGGATTGGCCTGTTTAGCTATGATTTGTTCCTACTACGGATTCAAAGTGGATATCGCCTCGTTAAGGAAGCACTCTCTCTCTTCGACTCAAGGAATGAGCTTGAAAGATATGATGGACATTGGAAGCGAGCTTCAGCTGTCTTCACGTGCAGTAAAGTGTGAGTTAGAAGACCTTCGCCATCTTTCCACACCCTGTATTCTTCATTGGAATTTGGACCATTTTGTTGTTTTAACCAAGGTCACCAGAAACGCAGTGATTGTGAACGATCCAGCTGTGGGAAAACGAAAACTGAGCCTCGAAGATGTAAGCAATAGCTTCACTGGTGTTGCGTTAGAGCTCACTCCGAGTACGAGCTTCAAGAAGAAAGACATACAGGTTACCTTGAAAATTTCTCAACTGTGGGAGAGGATAGAGGGGTTCAAACGTGCATTAGTGTCACTTGTTTTTTTGTCTGTCGTGATGCAATTTGCCGCGCTGCTCTCTCCCTACTATATGCAGTTGGTCATTGATTCTGTGCTACTAAGTAATGACCAACCGTTGCTCCTAGTGTTAGCAATTGGCTTTATGTTGCTCTTGTTTGTACAGGTGTTCGTAAGCACGTTAAGAAGTTGGTTTATTCTAAAATTTAATAGCATGATGAGCATACAAATGGGGGCTAATCTTTTCCACCACCTCTTGCGGTTGCCCATTGGTTACTTTGAAAGTCGTCATATTGGCGATATCGTTTCTCGATTTGGTTCCATCGTTTCTATTCGCAACATGCTCACAACTGGGTTAGTTGAGTCGCTTATTGATGGATTGATGGCAATGGTCGTTCTGGTAATGATGTTTCTTTACAACGCGAAACTCGCAGCCATCGTTATTGCTGTTGTAACCGCGTCTTATGCTGTACAGCTTGCTTTCTATTACCCTAACCGCCGGTTAACAGGAGAACTGATTCTCGTGTCAGCAAAAGAAGATTCTAACTTCTTAGAAACGTTGCGAGCGATGCAAACAATCAAGTTGTTTAGTAATGAAACTAATCGCCAAAACATGTGGCTGAATCGATTTGCTGAAGTAATTAATGCGGAGATCAAGCTAGGCCGTCTTCACATCGCGGAGTCTCATGTAAACAAATTATTATTTGGTGTTGAAAACATTCTTGTTGTCTATTTTGGCGCCTTAGCCGTAATGGACGCTCAGCTGACAGTTGGGATGCTAATTGCTTTTATTGCCTACAAAACGCAATTTACCACCAGTATGACAAACTTTATTGATAAGGTATTTTCTTTTAAATTACTCGAACTGCACTTGGAAAGATTATCGGATATCGTGTTCGAAAAGCGTGAAATTGTCCCCGCCGCAGCGGTCTTACCGAAACAGCTATCCGGTCACATTCGCTTTGATAATGTCAGCTTCCGATATGCAGACAATTTAGACTGGGTGTTAAAAGAGGTGTCATTTGAGGTGATGCCAGGGGAATGCGTTGCATTGGTCGGTCCTTCAGGCTCAGGAAAAACGACGATAATGAAGCTCTTGTTAGGGATTTTGACTGCCGATGAAGGGATCATATATGTTGATGGTGTAAAAATTAACGATGTTGCCCTGCATGACTATCGCAGTCGGTTTGGGAGTGTCATGCAAGACGATGTCTTGTTTTCCGGAACCATATGCGAAAACATTACGATGTTTGAGTCTGATTATGATTTTAAACGTTTGGAACAAAGTTGTTTAGAAGCTAACATACTGGATGAAATCATACGATTACCGATGGGATTTCATTCTTTAGTTGGCGATATGGGAAATAGTTTTTCCGGTGGACAATTGCAACGGCTCTTTCTTGCTCGTGCTTTGTATAAACAACCCCAAGTGATGTGTTTAGATGAAGCGACGAGCCACTTAGACACTGACAACGAAAATCAAATTAACCTTAACATTCGTAAGATGAATATGACCCGACTAATTATTGCTCACCGTAAAGAGACGATTGCATCAGCCGATCGCGTGATTAGACTATAGCCAGCATCAACACCAATGAACCAATGCCTACCTAATCATAGGCTTAGATGGGCTTACGGTTTTTGGGCGGTTGTTACGTCATTCTTCTTTGATAATTAAGTCACTTAGAATGATTTCTATAGGTCGGGTACTACTAAATAAACGAGTCCTCCGATTAATAAAGTGAGATGCGATTTATTTCGCAAAAAAACGATTTTGAATGAATAAGTTATTAAAAAGTTACTAAAGTGTGGCTTTAAAGCAAAAGTACGAAATAAGAGTATTACACATAAGTAATATTTCAATATAAGTTAAAGCCTGTATTAATTGACACAGACTTTCTTTTTGTTTTCACTTTGTAAATACGTGGTTCCCTGACCTTTTGGATTGATGAAGAAGCATAAGCGGGTGGGCGCAAAAGTCAGCATTGATAGTGCGCAATACCTGCGACCAGATACGGACAGGTTTTTGAAGCGCATCGATAAAGAAACGCTAATTAATATTGCTCGACCTGTGATGTCACATACATGGCTACAAAGCGCTCAGGCACTCAAAAAGGGCGACTTAGTTAAACAGCTAGATACTTGGTTAAATGGGGGCGATGAATCGCTAACAGACGCGCAGAAAGAACATTTTGTAAAGTGGATGCCAACAGGGTTTTAAACGATTTAAGATGCAGTCCTAACGGACTGCATCCCCTCTATTAAGCTCTTTGCCTCACTCTAAAGTGATGTTTACGTTCGTTGATGTCAATCCGAGTCGTTAGGGAGTGGGGCTTACAGGACCTTATCGACGGCTTTTTTATCATAATGGTTTAAGGTCGATTTGAAGGGCTGCGTTGTGGTGAAGGCTTGAGTTGGGCAAGGTGGTGATCACGCAAGGTATAGACGCTTTATTACGTGAAAATATCGGAGCCAGTCTGCGTATCTGTTTAATGCGCCACCAAAATGGCGATTGGGGGAATATGCCAATTGAAGATAAGATTTCAAATGACGAAGCCACTAAAACAGGTGAGCGTATTATGTCAGGCTATCGGTTGTGTGATAAACAAATTTGGGTCATTACCGAATGAATATTAATCACGATTTCAACTAAAAACAAATCCAGTCAATGACTGGTTTTTTTTTGAGTTTTACTTTCTGGTTTAGGTTTTAAAAATCGATTCGCACTTATTCACAACAAACTATGTGGCTAAGTTGAGTATAGGTACTCTGTGAATAAGTGCTCGTTTTACGCTGTGTTTTCCTTTGTCATCCGATTATAACCTTCATTTTTTCTGTCAATACTATGGAGCCGCCACAATAATAATGAGCACGTTTTTATCTTTTAGTTATTAAGGTCTAGCAGGATGAAGGGTCAGGGCTACCGCATGAGTGCCTAGTTTTTCACCACCTGACTAAAACCAGCATTTAATACTGCCTCTAGCATGGTCGTATTCATCATACATCGCTTTTGTTTCCCTACTATGCTCAGCTTGGTTGGCTCTTCTCGGAGCATATTCAAGCTCATATGACGTAAGCATGATAAGTTCTCCGCACCGTGATCTTTGTATATCTGGCACGCGTCTTCATTCATGGTGACATCAAGTACCCAGTGCATCGACTCTATGCCCCAATGTTCTCTAACTGCCTTCGCCGCTTGCTCAGCACTAAGCTTTTTGGAGCTGATGTAATAACGGTACTCTAGCTCGACAGATTTGCCTTTCTCAAGGCGGAAGTTTTCAACCATTACAATGCTCTTTAAGTCTTTCCAGCGCGAGAAGTTACCTTCAAGTGCGGTACTATCAAAAACATAGCATTGGCGAGACTCTGCACGACCGTGCCCTTGTTCAATAGAGAGGTTGTCAGCTACGTTTGCTCGTTGAGATGAGAACGCTATCTCTATTGCTTGTCGCAGTTTTCCTTGGTTGCTCTTTACGGCAAGCAAGTAATCACCACCTTGCTCTACAATGGCTTTGGCAATCTTAGTTTGACAGGCCATTGCATCAATGGTTACAAGGGTTCCCTTGATATCGAGCATCTTTATCAATTCAGGGATCGCGGTAATCTCATTACTTTTCTCTTCGGTTTTTAGCTGTCCCAACACGAGCTTATTTGACGATGCATAAGCACTAATCATATGAATGGTGCTAGCCCTGTCTTCACGATTGTAAGAGCCTCGAAGTGTTTTGCCGTCTATCGCAATTACTTGACCTTCGGTGAGAGTATGTATTGATGACATCCAGTTAATGAAGCACTCATGGAACTGCTCGGGTTCAATGGTAGATATGATACGAGCTATAGTATCATCAGCAGGAATACCATTCAAAAACAAGTCATTACGCTTAAACCAATCATGATGACCGAGGATGTATTCACGAATATCAAACCAACCTTTGGCTCCTGCAATCACCGCACATAGCGAGCCAAAAAGGACTTCAAACAGGCAATATGTGACCTTTGCACCTTGGCGTTGGTCGATAATCGTTTGAAAATGTTCTTTGAAGTGGTCAATGTGCATGATGCTCTCCCTAAAAAGGGAGTATATGATCACAGCTAAATGTGATCGTCAAATCGATCATAATTTTGATTAAAAAACGCTCACGATCTCACCCTG